>JBDTVB010000308.1:0-3609 GCA_040007415.1 Anaerolineaceae bacterium | reverse complement strand
CGCTTCTGAGAGCATGTTCGGGAGATCACACTCGGTGAATCCGTCGCGCGTGTGTTCATTGAGGTAGAACTGGATGAGCGAACGCTGGAGGCGTGCTATCGCTCCCTTCAGCACGTAGAAGCGCGACCCTGACATCTTAACCCCGCGTTCAAAGTCGATCCCGTCCAGGATCGCGGCGATCTCCCAGTGAGGCCTTGGTTGGAAGTCGAAGCGGCGTTTTTCGCCAACGGTCTCGGTGACGACGTTCGATTCCTCATCCGGCCCTTTCGGCACGGTGGGGTCCAGCACGTTGGGAACTTCGAGCAGCTTGTCGTTGAGTTCGAAGTCAACTGCCTTCAGCCGCGTGTCGAGCCGATCGATCTCATCGCCGACGAGGCGCATCTCCACGATTCGCTGTTCACGGTCGCTGGACTCCCTGGCGGCGCCGATCGCTTTGCTGACGATGTTTCGCTTGCTGCGAAGCTGCTCAACCTGCTGCAAGAGCTCGCGGCGTTGCTCGTCCAAATGCAGGATGCGGTCGATTGGAGCGGTCGTGTTGCGCAGGGCCAAGTCGCGTTTGACGCGCTCAGTGTTTTCGCGGATGAACTGGATGCTCAGCATGCTTTCAGGACTCCAGGGCCGCGGCCGCGGCAAGTGCTCGAACGCCGAGGAGCCGGACGTCTTCGGCGACTGGGACGAGCGTACCATCGGGGGATGGCAGCGAAAACGCGACAGCGAGTTCCTCCGCCGTAACCCATCGGTGTGCACCGTGCGGAATCGTCGCAGCGAAATCCACCGCGCCGATGGCAGCGGTGTAGTAGACGTGATCGATGTGCTGGTGGAGAGGCTGGTCCGTTCGGACTATGTCCTCTATGAGAATGACTGCCGGTGGGGGCAATACACGGGGGCCAGCACACTGCAGGAGGTCCGCCGGAGGGATCGCGAAGACGTCGATCCCGCTCTCTTCCCGGGCTTCGCGAATGGCCGCTTGGACCGGGTCTTCGTTCGCCTCCAGGTGCCCGCCCGGCGGGAGCCACATCATTAGCTTGTGATGCCAGAGAAGGAGGGTCCGGTTTCCGGAAGAAACGTACGCTGTCGCGGTGTGGTGGCGCTCGATTCTGGCGGTCCGAGACTGGTCATTGGTCACGGTTTCATTGTCTTATGTGGAGGAAAGAGAATGACATCCCGGATCGAGTTCTGACCAGCAAGCAACATGATCAGTCGATCAATCCCCATCCCGAATCCGCCGGTTGGCGGCATCCCGTGCTCCAGAGCGAACAGGAAATCGTCGTCCAACAGTTCCACTTCGTCCTCGCCGGCGGCCTGCAACGCCAGCTGATCATCGAATCGCGTGCGTTGCTCCACGGGGTCGTTGAGTTCGGTGTAGGCGTTACCAAACTCAAACCCAGCCATGAAGCATTCGAACCGCTCCACGAGGCGAGGATTCGTGGGATGACGCTTCGCCAGTGGTGAAAGCTCGACCGGGTAGTCGAGCAGAAAGGTGGGCTGGATCAGCTTCGGTTCGATGTACGTGGACATGGCTTCGTCGGCAAGCTTTCCGTATCCGGAGGTGTCGGCCACCTGGATGCCCCGGCGGCGGAGTTCCGCCCGCAGCGACTCAGCCGTTGTAAAGGTGTCCAGGTCTGGACCATCGTATTGACGCATCGCATCCAGGAACGTGACGCGGCGCCAGGGCGGAGCGAGGTCGATCTCCTGCTCGCGGAACGTGACTCGCGTGGTGCCGAGCACCTCGAGCGCCACCGAACTCACCATCTCTTCGACCATCCTGGCAACGTCGTTGTAATCCGCGTACGCCTCGTACGTTTCGATCATCGTGAATTCCGGGTTGTGCTTGAAGCTCATCCCTTCGTTGCGGAAGTTGCGCCCAATCTCGTATACGCGCTCGAAACCGCCGATGATAAGACGCTTGAGGTGCAGTTCCAGACTGATGCGCAATACGCGGTCTTCGTCCAGGGCGTTGAAGTGCGTGACGAACGGCCGGGCAGCGGCGCCGCTCTCGGACTGGTGCAAGATCGGGGTCTCCACCTCAAGAAATCCGCGACTGTCGAGAAACCGTCGAATCGCTGCCACAGCTTTGCTGCGGATGGCGAAGACTGTCCGAGTCTCTTCGTTCGCCATCAGGTCAAGGTAGCGGCGGCGCTGACGCATTTCGACGTCCGCAAGCCCGTGGAACTTCTCGGGCGGCGAGTGAAGCGCTTTCGAGAGCATCGTCCAGGTCGCCGCGCCCACCGTTGGCTGGCCGGTCCGCGTACGCATCGGTGTTCCGTGAACGCCGACGAAATCCCCGAGATCGATCAGTCGCAGGGCGTCGTAAAGACCCTCGGAAAGCGCGTTCTGACGGAACAGGACCTGAATGCGTCCAGACCCATCCTGGAGGTCGATGAACGTAGCCTTGCCCATGTCGCGTCGCCCCACCACGCGGCCCACGATATCAACTGGACCAACACTCGTTTCGTGCGCCTCCGCGGGCATCGCTTCGATGAGGAGTGTGGCTTCCGCAGCCGTATGTGTGCGAATCGCTCGGGGCGGAAACGGATCCATTCCCGCCGCTCGCAGGGCGTCGAGCTTCGCCAGTCGCTGCGCCATCAGTTCGTCCATGGGGCCCCCTTGAACATTGCGGGATACGCGAAAGCCGCCCAAAGGCGGCTCGTTGGATGCTCCGAATCCCTCGGCCGCGCTCAGTCGATCTTAACGACCTTCACCTTGATCACGCCCTTCGGCACCAACACCTCCACCGTCGCGCCAACTTCGCGACCGAGCAGCGCTGATCCGACGGGCGATTCGTTCGAGATTTTGCCTTTGGCCGGGTCGGCCTCTGGAGCCCCAACAATCTGGTAGTGCCGCTTCTTTCCGTCCTGAAGAACCTCAACACCGCTCCCCACCATCACCCTACCGGCCTTGTGAGCGCCGGCCTCGTCGATGATGGTGGCCCGGCGAAGCACATCTTCCATCTCGAGGATGCGGCCTTCGATCATCCCCTGTTCGAGCTTGGCGTCGTCGTACTCCGCGTCGTTCTGGCTCGTCCCCTGCTCCTGCGCGTTGTGGATGCGTTGAGCCGTCAGCCGACGTTGACCGCGGAGTTCGTCCAGCTCCGCCTCAAGCTTTGCTTTTCCTTCGCGCGTCAAAGGCACCAGTTTGTCGGGCATATCGTAACCTGTAAGGGATTGTCGCCGGATAAAAAGTAACCGAGGGCCGAAAGACACCTCAGTCAAAGCGAGTATACCGGCGAAAACTCGCCCCCCGCAATTGCGAAGATAAGGAGAATCATCGTGGAGGCCACGGGAGACGACGGTGAACAGCGGGAGCGGCGTGCAATCGACGGACTCGATTGGCGCCCGCCCGCGCCATCGGCCTTAGATTCGCCACCGGACGTGCCGGCAATGCCGCTGGTTACAGAGCCCCGGCCCCATGCACCCGTGGACGCTGGCAAACCGAGGACCAGCCTCGTGATCGCGGTTGCCGCCGTTGCCGCGGTCCTTGGTGGTTTGGTCTCTGGAGGCGTCGTCGCGCGTTTCGCTCGTACCACTGACAACTCGACGGAATCCAAACAGGCGACGGTCGCCGGGGCGACGCTTTCCGTCGAACAAACAAGTGCGATCGCGGATGTCG
>JBDTVB010000307.1:0-3615 GCA_040007415.1 Anaerolineaceae bacterium | reverse complement strand
AGCGGTGGCCGGCGCGGTTCGCGACGGCCACGTGCTCCAGCGCGGAACTCGTTTGGTCGCTCACCCGTGGCTTGACTCAGCGTTGGCGCGCATCGTGGAGTCGGCGGTGGCGTTTCTCAACGCCAACTCCCTCCGCAGCGCCGCCCCGCGCGAGCACGTGCGCAGCGCTTCCGCACTCGAGCCGGCCCTGTTCGACCTTGTAGTCGGTGAGGCGGTCTCGGCGGCCCGCCTGGTAGAGCGCGGCGCCAACGGCCTCGCACCTCCTGGTTATGAGGTCTCGTTAACCGCTGGCCAGTCTGCCCAGGTTGCCGCCTTTCGTGAAGCCATCAAATCGGCAGGCGCAAGCCCGCCGACCGATCAGATTCCCTCTCCGCCGTTGCTCGCGTACATGGTCGACCAGGGCTTCATCGCGGACGCCGGCGGCGGGATCGTGTTCGATGCCGAGTTCTTCGCGGCCGCCACAGGTCAAATTCGCGAGTATATCGCCAGCGCCGGAAGCATCAGTCTGGCAGAAGCACGCGACCTCTTCGGCACGAGCCGGAAGTACGCTCAGGCGATGCTCGAGTACCTTGACGCACAACGTATTACGCGCCGCGTGGGCGATTCGCGCGTACTCCGCTAACCCTGAGGGACAACCGAAGGGCCCGCCGTAGCGGGCCTCTATTCGATGGAAGCGTGCTTCACGCTGCGGAGGGTTCCGGTTCGCCGTCTTCGCCCCGTCCCTTGCCGCGCATTCGGCTGATGAACTTGCCCACGTCGTTGTTCTCCCAGGCGACGAGGATCTGGCTCGCAATGCCGATGCTGCTGTATGTCCCGCAGATGATTCCCACCAGCAGCACGATGAGGAAGTTGCGGATCGTCACGCCACCGATGAGGAGCATAGCTACGACCGTCAGCACCACAACAAACGAGGTGTTGATCGAGCGGGCGAGCGTCTCCGTCATGCTTGCGTTCACCGCTTCTTCGAACGGGATATAGGGGTCGTTGGTCACTGTCTCGCGTATGCGGTCGAACACCACGATCGTATCGTGCACCGAAAAGCCGATGACCGTCAGCAGCGCAGTGATGAACGCCGTGTCGACTTCCGTTCCGTAAAACTCCCCTAGGATGGCGAACAGGCCCAGCACAAGGACGGCGTCGTGCATTACAGCAACAATTGCTGCCACCCCGTACCGCCAGGGGCTTGGCACCTGCCGGAAGACGATTGAAATGTAGACCAAGATCGCCACGCAAGCCGCCAGCACGGCCAACGTCGCGTTACGCGCGATTTCGCTCGAAACCGTGCTGGAAACGGTCGAGAAGTCCTTGCGATTGAGCGCCCCGAATTTCTCACGCAGGCCGGCTTCAATCTCATCGATCTCGCCCGAAGGCACCGGCCCCGCGGCGTCGCCCAGGTTCGGTGCATTCTGTAGTTCCCGCGTTCGAACAACGTAGCACTGGCTACAATTGGTCCCGCTCTGGCCCTGGATGCGCGCTTCATCGTGGCCCAATTCTTTCATCCGCGCGCGCAGTTCGTCCTGGCTTACCGTCTTCTCGGTGAATTCGAGAGTGAACGAGGAACCTGAGGTGAACTCAATCCCCGGTTGAAGGCGCCAGAGAATGAGCGCACCGGCCGCAATCGCGAAAAGAATCGCCGAGACGAGGATGTACCACCAGCGCTTGCCTGCAAAGTCGAGCATTGTCTATTCCCCCCGGGCTTCTGCGGCGGCTCGTCGCGACCTGGGTGTTTCGTGCTTGATCTCCTCGGCATTGAACAGCCAGTGGCTCTTTGCCAAAGGCGTCCCCAGCACCATCTTCAAGAACGTCCGCGTCACCGTAATGGCAGAGAACATGCTGATACCCACGCCAATCGCCAATGTGAGGGCGAAGCCCTTCACCAGCGCCGCCCCGAACTGATTGCCGAACCAGTACAGGATGAGGCAGGTGATCAGCGTCGAAACGTTTGAGTCGCGAATCGAGGTCCACGCCCGCCGGAAGCCGATATCGATGGCGGCATTCAGCGTTCGTCCACGCCGCAGTTCTTCCTTCATGCGCTCAAAGATGAGGATGTTCGCGTCAACGGCGATGCCGATCGAAAGCACGAACGCGGCGATGCCGGAGAGCGTCAGTGTGATGGGCCACATCTTGAACACGGCCAGCGTCAAAGCCGTATACACCATGAGCGCCAGCGCGGCGAGAACACCCGGCAGCCGGTAATAGAGGATCATGAAGAGCATTACGGCCAGCAGCCCAACCTGGCCGGCGTGCACCGAGGCCAGCACGGAGTCCTCGCCCAGCGTGGCGCTAACCTCGCTCGATTGGATGATCTTCAGAGGAATCGGGAGCGCACCGTTGTTCAGCAGGTCTGAAAGTTTGGTTGATTCCGCGAAGCTCGCCTGGCCAGTGATCACGCCTTGCCCGGAAATAACGGAGATCACGTTCGCCTGCGAAATCACCTGTTCGTCCAACGTGATTACCAGTTGGTTCTGGGCGCTCCCCTGCGGGAATTGCACCGCCCGGGACGTGATCTGGTCGAGCAGCTTCGCCCCCGTGCCCGTCGTCTCAAAGCTAATCGCGTAGGTAGTCCCCTGCCGCGTCGGGAAGGTGTTGTTCTTCAGGTGCTGGCCGGTCATCGCCACTTCGGTCTTCACACCGTTGATGTCGAGTATCCCCGTCGCATCAATCAGGTTCCCCTGCCCGTCAAAGGTCTTGAACTTGAGCGCGGCTGTCTTCCCAACCTGTTGCTGAGCTTCCGCCAGCGTCACACCCGGGATCTGGACCACAATGCGGTTGCCACTCGCTTTCTGAACTTCCGCTTCGCTCACTCCCAGGGAGTTGACACGCTTCTCGACCACGTTCTTGGCGCCGTCGATTGCCTTGGCCAGGTCCCCGTCGTAGTTCGCTGGCGGGTCGGCTTCCAGCGCCAGGTACGCGCCGCCGCGCAGGTCCAGGCCGAGACGCATCGTTTCGCGTTCGTAGCTGCCGATCTTGATGCCCTTACCTTCAGGCCAGAAGTCGCCCGGGAGATAGCGGTTCGGATCGCTCGGCCAGACAGCCACAAGGGCAAAGGCGGCGAGCGCCATGACGCAGAGGAAGAGGACGACGGTTTGTGTACTACGCACTTGGTTGAGTAACCTCGCCGGTTGTCCCGTCGGTGCGCGCGGGCATCGTATCGGGGGCCGGTTCCAGGGTGGTGAGACGGCGCGTGATTGCGTCCGCTACTGCGCGAACGCGAACCCCTGGCGCAATCTCCAGGATGTACTCGGTAGGCCCGTCCACCGGGCTGACAACGTCCTTTACTTCGCCGATGATGCCCCCGCTCGTCACCACTTCGTCGCCGACCCGCGTCTCGCGGACTGCCTTGCGCTGCATCTTCTGATTCTTCAGCACCGGCTGGAGAAGAATGAAATAGAACGCCGCCACTGCGAGGACGGTGTAGAAAATAACGCTCCACATCACGGCCATAGATGGAATCTCCTGCTCGTTCCGCGGGGCGTTGTCATTCCTGTTCGGGAGGCAAACTGGCGAGCACCGAACGTGCCAGTGCTAGCGCCTGATGCCTGTCCGAGATGGCCCCGTCAAATTGGGCTTGGCGAACCGATGTTAGGACAGCCCCTAGCAAGCGTCCACCGGAAA
>JBDTVB010000306.1:0-3629 GCA_040007415.1 Anaerolineaceae bacterium | reverse complement strand
CGACCCCGCCCAGCGGCAGCTACAGGTCGACCGCATTGGCCGCTTCCTGGACCAGGTTCGTCTGATCGCCATCCGTAGTGATTCGAAGCAAACGAAGCTAGATCTGCTGACACAGGTGCAGACGCCCGCGCCGATGCTCAACTCCGGGCGGCTCTCGCTGCTCGAACTCGACCGTGCGGGCTTCGAGGCGTTCGCCGCTCGCGCCACCAAAGCTGTGACGGAGGTTCACAGTCGGCCGTTGCAGCAGGTGGACATTACGCCGCGGATTGATGAGTACCTGACCTCGCTGGGAAGCACGATAACCCCGGACGAAAAGACAACATTGCGCGCCACGCTTACGGCGTTCGTCACGCCAACTTTCCAGGTGGACACAGTCGCGACAGACCAAAAGCGCGCCGAGGCACGAGCGAACGTCTCGCCGCAGGTGGTGAGCTACACCCGCGGCCAGGTGATCGTCAACGAGGGTCAACGGATCAAGGCCGAGGACATCGAGGCACTGAAGGCGACTGGCGTGATCGACGATACGTTCGACCCGTTCGCCATCGCAGGGGGCGCGGCGGCCGCGCTCGTTCTCGGTGTACTGATCGCGGCGTACACGTACCTGATGCAGCCGTTCCAGGCGCCACATCGCCGTCGGATGGTCCTGGTTGGAGTCTCGATGGCCGCAATACTCGTGGGAGCACGAATCGTACTGCCTTTGGTGACGCCCGACAGTGACCAGCACTACTTCGCGTTCGCGCTACCGGTCGCCGCGGCGGCGATCATCTGCGCCGCATTCGCCGATCTTTCGCTCGCGGCGGTTGTGGCGGTGGGAGCAGGGATGTTCGCGACCTTCATTGGGGCGGCGGCCCCCCAGCTGGCCGGGGCGTCGTTTGTCGGCTCGTTGGAGTCGCTCGAGTTGGCCGTGACATACATCGCCGGTGGGCTGGCGGGCGCTGCCATCGTCCACCGTGCGGACCGCCTTGGGAGATACGCCCTTGCCGCCGCTGCGGTGACCGTGGCAACGGCCGCCGTGCTCCTCATCTTCTGGCTCGTCGGCACACCCCGGGCGAATACCAGCCTCGGATGGATTGCCCTCGCCTCAGGGTTGAACGGCCTCGCGTCGGCGGTGATTGCGATCGGCGCGTTCGTTCTCCTCTCGCTCGTGCTTGGGATTACAACCCGCATCCAGCTGATGGAGCTTGCCCAGTCCGACCACCCATTGCTGCGGAGGCTCCAGGACGAAGCACCCGGCACCTACCACCACAGCATGCTGGTCGGGGCGCTAGCGGAACGAGCCGCAGCAGCGATCGGCGCTGATGCGCTCATCGTCCGGGTCGGTGCGTACTACCACGATATCGGGAAGCTTTCGCAACCGGCGTACTACGTCGAGAACACGCTCGATGGGGCGGTCAGCCCACATGACGCAATGGAGCCAACAGAAAGCGCCGCGATCATCCGCGACCACGTCACGAACGGCCTGGAGATCGCCCGGCGCTACCACATCCCCGCAGCGGTGCGCGACTTCATTCCTCAGCACCACGGTACGCGCCTTGTGACGTACTTCTATCGGCGTGCCAACGAAGCTGGCGGATCGGCTATCGACCCTCTCCCGTTTCGCTACGCCGGGCCGCGGCCACAGTCCAAAGAGACGGCCGTTGTGATGCTCGCCGATTCCTGTGAGGCGATCGCCCGCGCCCGTCAGGAATCGGCCCACCCGACGCTTGAAGAGCTCATCGACAACGTGATCGCCGAGCGTCTCGCAGAGGGCCAGCTGGATGAGTGCGACATCACGATGCGCGAACTACAGACTATCGCGGCCGCATTCAAAGCGACGCTCCGCGCGGTCTACCACCCCAGGGTGCAGTACCCAGACCCCACGCCCGAGGAGATCGCTGGGCTGGCGAGGGCGCAAGCGTGAGCTTCTCGGCCGAGACCGTACTCGCCGTCATCGACCTGCTCGCCGAAGCTGGTTGCTGGCGGACGATCGACGGCGGCTGGGGCGTCGATGCGTTGACCGGTCATCAGACGCGCGACCACGAGGACCTGGACCTCGTCGTGAAACTGAACGAAGTGGATGACGTCCTTCGCATGCTTGGCGGGCTCGGCTTCTTCCTCGATCTGGATCTGCGCCCCACCCGCGTTGTCGCCAAGCACGCCGATGGCCGCTGGGTGGACCTCCACCCTCTCGAATTCGATTCCTGCGGCACCGGCTGGCAGCGGGGGGCAGGCGCGCATGGCTCGGACTGCGCATATCCAGCGGACGGCTTCAGCGAAGGGACGGTCGCCGGCCGCACGGTGCCCTGCCTCTCTGCCGCGCTCCAGATTACCCACCACCAGGGCTACGAGGCCGACGAGAAAGACCACCACGACCTCGACCTGCTCCGTCAGCGGCTCTGAACGGTCAGCGGGCGTGCGTCGTCTCAGCCTTACGCCTTACGGCGCACGGCTTCAAAATGGGGAGTAAGCACGCGTTCCCTGGAGGGCCTTTTGCGTTTCGCCATCATTCGCTTCCCTGGCAGCTGGAGTGACCGGGACTGCTACCACGTCCTGCACAACGTCCTTGAGCAGCCCGCGGACATCCTCTGGCACCGCGAGACCGATCTCTCAAGCTATGACGCCGTGGTGCTGCCTGGTGGCTTCTCTTACGGGGATCATCTGCGCTGTGGTGCGATCGCCCGCTTCTCGCCGGTGATGGAGGCGGTGGTGGAGTTCGCCGCCAGCGGGAAGCCAGTTATCGGCATCTGCAACGGCTTCCAGGTGCTCTGCGAAAGCGGCCTGCTCCCGGGCGCGTTGATTCGAAACCAGAGCTTGCAGTTCCGTTGCGAATGGACCCACCTGCGGCGTGAGGGCGGGGCGACGCCGTGGGCGGACGGCTTGGCGGCGGGCGAAGTGATCCGGGTGCCAATCAGTCACGGCGAAGGGAACTACTACGCCGACACGGCGACGCTGGACCAACTGGAGGACAGCGGGCGCGTCATCTTCCGCTACACCGACGCCGCAGGGCAGCCTACGCCCGCCGCTAACCCCAACGGTAGCGCCCGCAACATCGCCGGCATCATCAACCCCCAAGGCAATGTCCTCGGGATGATGCCCCACCCCGAGCGCGCCGGTGAGGCGCTGGTCGGCGGCACAGATGGCAACCGCATCTGGGAATCGCTCCTTGCGCACTCCCTGGCGGTCATAAGCTAAGAGCCATGAAACGCGAATACACCGTCATCGTTGAACAGGGCGAGGACGGCTATCTCATCGGCCGAGTGCCGTCGCTGCCCGGTTGCCACACTCGCCTTCGTCACGCCGACGGGAGAACCACCGTGGTCCCCGTTCATCGGGGGAGGATATCGACCGAGGCCTCCCGGCCGAGATTCTTCGGCAGGCACGAACTACTCCGCCTGACTTGCTGAAACTTCTGAGCTGAACCAGTTGGTCGAAAGGACGGATCGCGACCGCATCTGGGGTCGCTGCTGGGCGGTCAGCTTTGTCTTGCATTCCACTCCCAAGGCCCGCAATATGCGCTCGGGCTACTTGCCCCGTGGAGTTCCCTTTGCAGCCTGCCCCTTCCGACACGTACACAGTCCAGCGCATGGGTGCCGAGGAAGGTCCGTACACGTTTATGGACCTCCAGATGCAAACACGGAGCGGGACTCTCA
>JBDTVB010000305.1:0-3631 GCA_040007415.1 Anaerolineaceae bacterium | reverse complement strand
GATGAGCTGACCGAAAAGGTCATCTACATCAACCGTGTTGCGAAGGTTGTCAAAGGTGGCCGCCGCTTTAGCTTCAGCGCACTCATCGTCGTTGGCGATGGGCACGGGAGCGTCGGCGTGGGCCTTGGCAAAGCGAACGAAGTGCCAGAGGCGATCCGCAAGGGTTCGACGATGGCCCGCCGCCAGATGATCCAGGTTCCGATGAAGGGCGGCACGATCGCCCATCCCGTGCTGGCTAAATTCAGCGCCGCCAAGATCATTATCAAGCCCGCCAGCCACGGTACCGGCGTTATCGCCGGGGGCGCCGTTCGCGCGATTATGGAGGCCGCCGGCGTGACCGACGTACTCGCCAAGTCGCTCGGCAGCCGCAACCCGATCAACGTCGCGCGGGCTACGCTTGATGGACTGAGCTCCCTCCGCGATCCGGAAGGCGCGAAGGCGCGTCGCCTGGCGATCGCCAGGGGCGAATCCTGATGCCGATGCTGACTGTAACCTACAAGAAGAGCGCGATCGGCTACCGCCAGGACCAGAAAGACACGATCAAGAAGCTTGGCCTGAAGCGCTTGAACCAGACGATTGAAATTGCCGACACGCCTGCCGCTCGCGGCATGGTGGAAAAGGTCTCGCACCTGGTCGTCGTCGTGGAAGGGAGTACCAAGTGAGCATCGGTGCAGAAGAACTCCGGCCCGACCGTGGCGCCACGCACGCCAAGAAGCGCGTCGGCCGCGGAAATGGCAGCGGCCACGGAACGTACTCCGGCAAGGGCCTGAAGGGACAGAAGTCTCGCTCGGGTAAGAAGCTGCCATACGACGCTTTCGAAGGCGGACAGTTCCCAACTTCGCGGAAGTACCACACCCTCCGCGGCTTCAATAACAAGTGGCGCGTGCCGTTCCAGCCGATCAACCTCGCAGCGCTCGATCGTTTCGACGCCGGCTCGACGGTAACGCCTGAGACGCTCCTGCAGGCCGGGTTGCTCCGGCATCTGCGCGAGCCTGTGAAGGTCCTTGGCAATGGCGATATCACGAAGAAGTTGACCATCTCCGCCCACCGCTTCAGCGAGACGGCGAAGGCCAAGATCGAAAAGGCCGGCGGCACGGTGACGCTGCTCAGCCCAGAAGACGATACGAAGGACGCCTAAGCGATGACAACGCAACCGGCCTCGCGCCCCCGCCTGCTCCAGGCGATGGTGGATGCCTTCCGCCAGGAAGACGTCCGCAAGAAGCTGCTGTTCACACTAGCGATGCTGGTTGTGTTTCGCTTCGTGGCGCACGTGCCGGTTCCGAACGTGGACCGAGCCGCTCTCGAACGGGCTTTTCAGGGCAACGCGATCCTGGACTTCCTGAGCATCTTCTCCGGTGGTGCTCTTCAGAACTTGAGCGTCGCGGCCCTCGGCGTGTACCCGTACATCACGGCGTCGATCATCATGCAGATCTTGACGCCGCTCATCCCTTCGCTGCGCGCCCTCTCGGAGGAGGGCGAACAGGGCCGCAAACGCGTCCAACTCTACACCATGTGGCTCACCGTCCCTATGGCGTTCGTCCAAGGTTACGGCCAGATCCTCTTCATCAACAGCCAGAGTGGGGAAGTCATCAAGGGGTTCGGGTTTGACAACGACCCGATGGCCACCTTCGCCACGCTCTTCACCCTCGCCGCCGGCACCATGTTCCTGGTCTGGATCGGCGAACTGATCACGGAAAACGGCATCGGCAACGGCGTCTCGGTGATCATCTTCGGGGGCATCGTCGCTCGCCTCCCCAGCCTAATCCCTAACCTCTCGACGCAGTCGATCATCGGCATCCTCGGGCTCGCCGTGTTCGCCATCGGGCTCATCTACCTGGTCGTCTATTTCCAGGAAGCGCAACGCCGCGTCCCCGTTCAATACGCGCGCTCGTCCTTTCGAGGTGGGCGGATGTATAGACAGCAAGGGCAGAGCCATATCCCTCTCCGGGTGAACATGGCAGGCATGATCCCGCTGATCTTCGCCTTCTCGATCATGATTCTCCCGGCGACAGTTGCCTCGTATTTCACGCACTCCGGCGGGTTCATCGAGCCCGTGGCTGACTTCATGGTTAGCCAGTTCCAGGGAGGCCGCGGCGGTGGTGGGACCGGGTGGTACTGGGCGATCCTGTTCCTCCTGGTCGTCGTCTTCACCTTCTTTTACACGATGGTCCAGTACCAACAGCAGCAGATTGCCAAGAACCTCCAGAAACAGGGTGCCTTCATCCCGGGTATCCGCCCTGGGCCGCCTACGGAAGCTTACCTGATGCGCGTCGTGACCCGCATCACGTGGGCCGGGGCGTTCTTCCTCGGGTTCGTGGCGATCCTGCCCTTCTTCATAGGCCTAATAACCGACGTCCGGGCGTTGACCGTCTCCAGCACCGGATTCCTCATCGTCGTGGCCGTCGTCCTCGATACCATGAAGCAGCTCGAGTCTCAGCTGCTGATGCGAAACTATGAGGGGTTCATTCGCTAGGTGTTCATCGTACTTCTCGGACCCCCCGGCGCCGGAAAGGGAACACAGGCGCAGCGGATAGCTGCTGCGACCGGGCTCCTGCATGTCTCCACTGGGGACATGTTCCGGGAGAACGTCAAGGGTGGGACGCCACTCGGCAAGCAGGCGAACGAGTACATGGCGAAGGGTGACCTCGTCCCCGACGCCTTGACCATCCAGATGCTGCTCGAACGAATTGGCCGCCCGGATGCTGTTGGAGGGGCGATGTTCGATGGGTTCCCGCGCAACGTGCCGCAGGCCGAGGCACTGGATGCTGCCCTTGCCGGGCGGTCCGCGAAGATCGACCACGCGCTTCTGATCACCGTACCTGACGACGAGCTGGTGTCACGCCTTGGTGGGCGCTGGATCTGCCGAAACTGCGGCCACCTCTATCACGAACGAAACGACCCGCCGAAGAAGGCCGGTGCGTGCGATCTTTGCGCGGGTGAACTCTACCAGCGCGACGACGACCGTCCGGATGTGGTGATGGCGCGCCTTGAAAAGCAGAAGCCGCCGGTTGCTCTCATCGAGCACTACCGTAAGGCGTCCGTTCTCACCGAGATCGATGGGATGCAGTCGCTGGACGCAGTGACCGCAGTGCTCTTGGAGGCCATTAAGTAACGATGGCCGTGAAGTTGAAGAGTGAAGATGAGATGCGCGTGATGCGCGAAGCTGGACAGATCGTGGGGCAGACCCTGGCGCAGATTCGCGACATGATTCGTCCCGGACTCTGTTTGCTGGAGATCGAACGATTTGTGACCGAAGAGTTCGAGCGCCGTGGTGCAACCTCGCCGTTTCTCCACTACTCGCCTGCGCCAAAGTACCCGCCGTACCCGTCAAACATCTGCATCAGCATCAACGAGCAGTTGGTCCACGGGATTCCTACGGGACGCAAACTCGAAGAGGGCGACATCGTTAGCCTGGACCTCGGCGCCACCTACAAAGGGTTCGTTGGGGATGCTGCGATAACGGTTGGTGTCGGGGAGATCAGTCCTGACGCTCAAAGGCTCCTTGAAGTCACCGAAGCGTCACTTGCCGCCGGAATCGCGGCCGCCCGCACGGGGCACCACCTGAATGACATCCGTGGGGCAATCGAAGATGCGATCCGGCCCAGCGGTTTTTCAATTGTGCGCGGCTACG
>JBDTVB010000304.1:0-3639 GCA_040007415.1 Anaerolineaceae bacterium | reverse complement strand
TGGAACCAAGACCCTCAGCACGGGGTATTTGCTGCCCTTTGAAATCGCGTCGGTGCTGCTCACTGCCGCGCTCGTCGGAGCGATCATGCTCGCCCGCTCGGGACAGGAAGAAGCGGAGGACGCCCTCGCATGACAGTCGGAATCGAACACTTCCTCACCGTCGGCGCGCTGCTCTTCTGCCTGGGCCTTGCCGTGGCGCTCAGCAAGCGCAACGCGATCGGTGTGCTGATGGGCGTTGAGTTGATGCTGAACGCCGTCACGCTCACGCTTATCACCTTCTCCCGATTCAGCGTCAGCGACCGTCCTGTGACTGGCCACGCGTTCGTCGTGATGGTCATCACGGTGGCCGCCGCCGAGGCCGCCGTCGCGCTCGCCCTCGCGGTCTCCGTTTACCGAAACCGTGACACTGTCGATGTCGACAAGATCAATCTGTTGAGGTCGTAGGTACGTGTGGGTTGAATTCATGACTGTCCGCAACGCCTACGTGGCCGAAACCTGGCGCGAACTCTTCGCCGCTGAGGGGCTTTCCGTGCGCGTCATTCCGCCCATCGGCCGCGGCGAACAAGCATCGATGCGCGATCAGCGGACGCTCTACGTCCCAACCGGGAAGGCTCACGTCGCCCGAGAAATCCTGAGGAAGATCTAGCTGATGCCATTCCTCGAAGCCGCAGCGACTGTGCCCTCCATCAAGGAAGCCTACCTCTGGGCGATCATCGCGACCCCGCTGGTTGCGTGGGGCCTGATCGTCCTCTATTTCCGCAAGGTTCCGAAGGTTGCGGGCTACCTGGCGATCCTCGGCATCGGCGTCGCCTGTGCGCTGAGCTACCTCACGCTGTTCAACGTGATCGACGCTGACGGTGGCATCGCCATTCACACGCACGAGTGGTTCAGAAGCGGGCCCCTTATCGTGAACCTTGGCGTCCGCATTGATGGCCTGAGTGCCGTCATGCTCGTCGTCGTCACAAGCGTTTCGCTCCTCGTCCAGATCTATTCGAATGGCTACATGGCAGGAGACGCTGGCTACGGCCGTTATTTCGCCCACATGTGCCTCTTCACGACGTCAATGCTCGGGCTCGTCCTGGCGGACAACCTCTTCATGCTTTTCATCTTCTGGGAGTTGGTGGGCCTAAGCAGCTACCTGCTCATTGGATTCTGGTTCCACAAGCCAAGCGCCGCTGCGGCCGCCAAGAAAGCGTTCATCGTCACGCGCATTGGCGACCTCGGACTGCTCGCCGCCTTGCTGCTCATCTGGACACGTAGCGGCACGTTTCAGATCGACGAGATTCAACATCTCGCCATCACTGGCGCTCTCTCGTCGTCGGTTATCACCTGGTTTGCGCTCGGTATCTTCGCGGGCGCCGCCGGCAAGAGCGCCCAGTTCCCGCTCCAGGTCTGGCTCCCGGACGCGATGGAAGGTCCTACGCCGGTGTCTGCGCTGATCCATGCCGCGACGATGGTCGCCGCAGGCGTCTACCTGGTGGCCCGCTTCTTCCCCGTGTTCGAGGTGTCAGCCGACGCCCGCCACGTGGTCGCCTGGATCGGTGCCATCACCGCCATCCTGGCCGCGACCATCGCTCTCGTGCAGACGGACTTCAAGCGTGTGCTGGCGTATTCAACGATCAGCCAGCTCGGCTACATGATGCTCGCCCTGGGCGCCTTCGGGTACGTCGCCGCGATCTTCCACCTGTTTACCCACGCCTTCTTCAAGGCACTCCTCTTCCTTGGTAGCGGCTCCGTCAACCACAGCACGAACACGTTCGACATGCGCAAGATGGGCGGGCTCAAAAAATTCATGCCCATCACCTATTGGACGTTCATGATCGGGTCACTCAGCCTAGCGGGCATTTTCCCGCTGGCCGGGTTCTGGTCGAAAGACGAGATCCTGCTCGACGCCTGGCGCGAGAACCGCGCACTCTGGGCAGCCGGGGCCGCGGTCGCCTTCATGACGGCGTTCTACATGTTCCGCGCCATCATCCTCACCTTCCATGGCGAGTACAAAGGCGGTGAACCCGTCGACCATCACGACGAGAATAGCCACTTCCACGGTGACCCCAAGCACCCCCACGAGTCCCCGTGGGTAATGACGCTGCCACTCGTCGCCTTGTCGGTCCCTGCGATTGCAGCCGGCTGGTTCGCGTACCACGAGAAGTTTGGGACGTTCATCAGTGGCGCCCTGCCGGAGGCCGCGCACGAAGGCGGAAGCTCGTTTGAGTGGGGTATCGCGGTCAGTTCATCGCTGTTGGCGCTGGCCGGCATCGGCGCGGCGTACGCAATCTACCAGCGCAAGTGGGTCACCTCGGAGTCGCTCCGCGGCACCTTCGCGCCGTTCGCCATGCTCTTCGAGAACAAGTACTTCATGGACAAGATCTACGAGGACTTGTTGGTCAAAACCATCCTCCAAAGAGGCTGGAACCGGCTCCTCGAGATGAACGACCGCTACGTTGTCGATGGCATCGTCAACGGCAGCGGTCGCCTCACGCGCGAAATCAGCGACCGCGCTCGCGGCATCCAAACCGGCCAGTTGCAAAGCTACGGTCTCGGCTTCGTTGCAGGGGTCGTCATTCTCGTCGTCGCGGTTTTCGCCGCGAACCCGCTGTAGGAGGCGCGCGTTGGAACTGACAGTGCTCGTCTTCCTCCCGGCAGTGGCCGCGATCCTTGTGCTGATCTTGCCCGAACGATATGAACGTCACGCGAAGTGGGTCGCCCTCGCCGGCACGACCGCTGCCCTCGCACTCTCAATTCAGATGTTCTTCGCTTTCGACCTCAACCAGAGCGGCTTTCAGTACGTCGAACGTTACAAGTGGGTAGATATCGGCGGATTCAACCTCCAGTACTTCCTCGGTGTTGACGGGCTGAGCATGCCGCTCATCGTCCTCACCACCTTCCTCACTGTCGCCTCGGTGCTCATCTCCTTCAACATCACCAGTCGGCCCCGCGCTTACTACGCCTGCCTCCTGGTGCTCGCCACTTCGGTTCTCGGCGTCTTCTGCGCCCTCGATTTCCTGCTCTTCTTCTTTTTCTGGGAGCTCGAGCTCTTCCCGATGTTCCTGCTCATCGCCGTCTGGGGCTCTGGTCGCAAAGAATATTCAGCCACCAAGTTCGTGCTCTACACGATCGCCGGCTCGGCCTTCATGCTCATCGGGATCCTCATCCTCGCCTTCAACCAGAACACCTTCGACATCGAAAAACTCGGCCAATCGAACTTCTCGGGGACGCTCATTCCGCTTGGCTGGGTCTTCTTCCTGTTGTTCATTGGCTTCGCGGTGAAGCTGCCGGTTGTCCCGTTGCACACGTGGCTCCCGGACGCCCACAGTGATGCCCCCACGGCCGTCTCCGTGATGCTCGCTGGCGTGCTCCTCAAGATGGGTGGCTACGGCATCATCCGCATGTGCGTGACCATCATGCCCGGCGCCGCTGACGACTATTCGATCTGGTTCGCCGGTATAGGCGCTGCGAGCGTGCTCTATGGCGCGTTCATCACGCTCCGCCAAACGGACGTCAAACGACTGGTCGCCTACTCGTCGGTCAGCCACATGGGCATTGTTCTGCTCGGCATCGGTGCTCTTGGCAGCACTGGACTCGCTGGCGCGACCTACCAGATGCTCGCTCACGGCCTCATCACCGGCCTCTTCTTCGTCG
>JBDTVB010000303.1:0-3643 GCA_040007415.1 Anaerolineaceae bacterium | reverse complement strand
TGAGGGCCGAGAGGTGCGCGCCGGAGCCGACTAGCTCGCCGATGTCGCGGGCTATGCTCCGGACGTAGGTACCCGGACCGCAGCGAACCTCGACGCGCAACCGATCGGCAGCAATAGGGTCTAGCCGCAGCTCGTGGACGACGACCGGCCGAGAACGCAGCTCGACCACAGCGCCAGCACGAGCGAGGGCGTAGGCGCGCTTGCCATCGATTTTGATTGCACTGTAAGCGGGTGGGCGCTGCTGGAGATCGCCGATGAACGCCGCCTCCAGTCGCCGCAGATCGGCTTCAGTGAGTTCGGGGACGTTCTTTAACTCGAGTTCGTCGCCTTCTGCGTCGTCGGTGTCAGTTGTGACACCGAGCGTGATTTCGCCTACGTAGTGCTTGTCGTGCCGCGTCATGTACTCGACCAAACGGGTGGCCCGGCCGAGGCAGAGGACGAGAACGCCGGTCGCCATTGGGTCCAGGGTTCCGGTGTGCCCGATTCGGCGCTGTCGCGTGATCCTGCGTGTCTTCGCGACTACGTCGTGGCTGGTCCAGCCGGCAGGCTTGTCGATGATGAGGATGCCGTCCAGGTTCGAAGCAGGCGGCGCCAAGCTAGCTTGGGTCGTCCGCGGTTGCGGTTCTGTCCAGCGGGTGGGCCGGGTCGTGCGTCACTTTGTTGATGAGTGAGGCGAGGCGCGCGCCGCGTTCGATCGACGGGTCGAAGCGGAAGACGAGTTCTGGCACATTGCGCATCTTCAGCCGGTGCATGAGTTCACGGTGCATGAAGTGCGCCGAACTTTCGAGACCCTTAAGTACGCCCGCACGCTCCGCTTCGTTGCCGAGGTGGGAGACGTAGACGACGGCGCGGCGCAGGTCAGGCGAAACCTGCACTTCGGTGATGGAGACGAGCCCCCGGCTGACGCGCGGGTCTTTCACCTCTCGCTGGATGAGTTCGCTGAGTTCTTCTCGCAGCAGTTCGTTGACGCGGGCAGTCCGCATGCTCATGGGGCGCTCCAGGCCGAACGTCCGGCAGGTTAGTTGGTGCGCTCTTCGTGGAAGAACTCGACGACGTCGCCTTCAACGAATTTATCGAAGCCTCCGATGACGATGCCGCACTCATAGCCAGCTGCTACTTCGCGAACGTCGTCGGCGAATCGCTTCAGACCCTCGCAGCGGCCCTTTCCAACTTCGGTGTCCTTGCGGAGGATGCGGACGGTGGAGCCACGCTTGAGTGTCCCATCGAGCACGAAACTGCCGGCGATGCCACCGAGACGGCTGGACTTGAAGATCTGCCGGACTTCGGCGTGTCCGTCGACAACCTGCGCAAACGTCGGCTCGTACATCCCGGCGAGCGCCTTCTCGATGTCTTCGATCGCCTGGTAGATGATCGTATAAGGTCGAATCTCGACGCCAGTTGCGTCCGCGCGTTTGCGGGCGGATGGGTCAGTTTTGATGTTGAAGGCGATGATAATGCCGTTCGCGCCCTCGGCGAGCATCACGTCGGAGTCGCTTACGGGGCCGGTGGCGGAGTGGATGACCTTGACTTTGACTTCGGACGTCCCTAGGCGCTCGAGGGCACCCTTCACTGCTTCTGCGCTGCCGCGAACGTCGGCCTTCAGTATGAGAATCAACTCTTTGAGCTTGCCAGCGCTAATCTCATTGAACAGCGTGTCAAGGTTCACGTGGGCGTGGTCGGTCTGCTCATCCGCCTCGCGACTTCGACGACGCGTTTCGACGATGGTGCGCGCCTCCCGTTCGTCGCTGACCACGCGGATGCGCTCGCCGGCTTCGGGCACCTGTTCGAGGCCCATGATGACCACCGGAGAGGATGGCCCAGCTTCCTTGATGCGTTCGCCGCGGTCGTTGAACATGGCTTTGACTTTGCCGCTGGTTTCGCCGGCGACCAGCGCATCGCCCTGGCGGAGTGTGCCGTTCTTTACGAGCACAGTGGCGATCGGTCCGCGGGAGGGGTCGAGTTCGGCTTCAACCACCACAGCGATGCCCGGCCGGTTGGGATTGGCTTTCAGTTCGGAGATCTCGGCAACGAGGTTGATAGATTCGAGAAGGTCATCGAGCCCAGTTCCCTTGAGCGCGGAGACCGGAACGGCCACGACATCGCCACCGTAGTCTTCGACAACGAGGTTGTACTCGGTAAGTTGCTGCTTCACGCGGTCGGGATTTGCGCCGGGGAGATCGCTCTTGTTGATGGCGACAATGATTGGGACGCCGGCAGCCTTTGCGTGGTTGATCGCTTCTATCGTCTGAGGCATTACGCCGTCGTCGGCAGCCACCACGAGGACGGCGATGTCCGTCACTTGGGCGCCGCGAGCACGCATGGCCGTGAAGGCAGCGTGGCCGGGCGTATCGATGAAGGTGATGGTCTTCCCGCCAAGCTCGACCTGGTACGCGCCGATATGCTGAGTGATTCCACCCGCTTCACCTGAGGCGACCTTGGTGGTGCGGATAGCATCGAGCAGGCTCGTCTTGCCGTGGTCAACGTGTCCCAGGATGGTGACGACCGGGGGCCGGGCGACGAGCGAGGCCGGGTCATCTGGCTCTTCCGCCTCTTCGATTGTCTCGGGAATGGTTGTGACGTCGGCCGAGGCCATCGCTTCGGGATCGAATCCGAGTTCCACAGCGACGATTGCGGCGGTGTCGAAGTCTATGGATTGGTTCATCGAGGCCATAACGCCGTTCGTCATCAACCGCTTGATGACTTCAACGGGAGTGACGGCGAGCAGGTCGGCCAGTTCTTTTACGGTGAGCGCGGGGGGAATTTCCACCGCGGTATTTGGGTTTGCCGTCATAGTGAGTCGCTTTCTTCTGCCGGCAACGCCTGGGCGAAAGCGCGAAGCGCCTGTAGTTCGTCCGGAGCCGGGGAAACCTTGAGTGCGTGCTTAATGGTAGCGCCTTTCAGCGCTTTCTCCCAACACGAACGCACAGGATGGAGATAGGCACCGCGGCCATTTGCTTTTCCGGTGGAATCCACCGAGATGTGTTGCTCGGCGGAACGGACGATTCGAATGAGTTCGCGTTTCCCTTGTTCCTGGCGGCAAGCGATGCATGTGCGTTGCGGCACCTTGCGAAGGGGTTTCATTCCCTGGTGCACCATCGGCGGCAGCCCTTAATGGATGCGACCCGAGTAGTCGATCTCCTCGAGGTCCTCTTCGGTCTCTTCGATGAAGCGCGGAGCGCGTTTTGCTTTTGCCTTATTGGCAGCGGCCTTCTTGGCGATCTCGTCCGCTTCTGACTGGCGGACGAGATCCTCACCGAAGCGGATTGCGCTTGGCTTATGTTCGGGGAGGATGGCGGCGGGAACTTCGTACTCCTCGTCGTCGTCGTCGCGTTCTTCGCCGTAGTCTTCGGACTCTCGTTCGTCCCGATCGGGGACTGGCATCTGAGCGACGGCCGCTGCGAACGTGAGGTCGTCGTCGTCTCCAGGGGAGGCTTCCGCTTCGGCGCTCGCCGTCTGCGCGAGCGGACGCGTCACGATCGGTTCTGGGATCGGGAGAGCGACCTCTTCGACCTCCGCGATAACGTCGATGTCTGGCTCTTCGCCCGGCGCGAATGGAACGAAGGACGCTGGAGATTCGGCGCGGTCCGCGGCGGCCTGGCTGTGAATATCGATTCGCCAACCGGTCAGTTTGGCCGCAAGGCGG
>JBDTVB010000302.1:0-3648 GCA_040007415.1 Anaerolineaceae bacterium | reverse complement strand
CATGACTTCGGTCTGCACCGGCAGCTTCGTGCTCGAAGCGGCGGGACTGTTGACCGGCAAGCGGGCGACCACACACTGGGCCTCAATGGACCGTCTCCGCGCGCTCGGCACCGTCAACGTCGTGGAGAAACGCTGGTTAGACGAAGGAAACGTGATCACCTCCTCTGGAGTGTCGTCCGGGATAGACATGGCGCTCTACATCGCCGGTCGGTTGTGGGGCAAAGGAAACGCCCGTCTCGTTCAGAAAGCGATGGAGTACTTTCCCGATCCTCCCTACCAGGAGATCCCCATCCCGCAGTGGCCACGGTGAACGCGCTCGATGAGTTCCGCGCAGCGAAGGACACGTTCTACCAGACTTCGGACGATTCGCCGCTGCTCCCCGAGCAGAAGCGTGTGTTTCAAGGCCTGAACTACTACTCGGAAGCGCCAGCGCTCGTGTTCGACGTGACTCCGGAGCTTTTCGCTGACCCTGAGCTGATTGACATGCAGACCAGCACCGGCGATTCGGCCCGGTACCTCCGATGGGCGCGGCTTACGTTTGCCTCCGCCGGTGAGCGATTCGAACTGACCGTGTTCCGCGACCCGGGATCGGACTCGTACTTCTTGCCCTTCCAGGATTCAGGACGTGGGGAGGAAACCTACGGCGCCGGTCGCTACTTGGAGGTCGAGCCGCTCGACGATGGGCGGCTTCACGTCGACTTCAACTACGCGTACAACCCCTACTGCGCCTACAACGATGGCTGGTCGTGCCCCTTGCCACCAGGCGAGAACCGGCTCAACGTTCCTATTCGGGCAGGCGAGAAGACCTTCCACGCTGGAGAGTAGGCTCACAGAACGGCCCGCCCCGATCCTCTGTTCTGCACCGTGGGCTATCGTTGAACGATCCCACGCGAGCATGCGACGCGATTCCGACTGTTGGAGTACTACATGAGATTCGTCATCTACGGGGCCGGGGGAGTGGGCGGCACTATTGGGGGCCAACTCCATCGGGCCGGACACGATGTCGTCCTGATTGCTCGCGGCGCCCACCTCGAAGCGATCAGGACGGCCGGGCTGAACCTTCGCACTCCCGCGGGAGACTTTCTGCTTCCGATCCTTGCCGTGGGGCATCCCGAAGAAGTGGGCTGGCAGACCGGCGATGTGGTCCTCATGACGATGAAGACGCAGGACACCGAAGCAGCGCTGCACGACCTGGAGTTAGCCGCAGGCACTGATATACCGGTCATCTGCGCCCAGAACGGTATCGAAAACGAGCGAATGGCGTTGCGGCGGTTCTCGAACGTCTACGCCATGCTGATCGCCCTCCCCGCCACCTTCGTGGACCCGGGGGAGGTGATCGCCTCCGCAGCACCGTATAGCGGTGCGCTGCATTCCGGGCGCTTTCCGGTCGGCTCGGACCATGTCGTCGAATCAGTGTGCGCAGCCTTGAGGGAGTCCAACTTCATTGCTGAAGCCGATCCGCAGGTCATGCGCCTCAAACATCGCAAACTCCTCATGAACCTCGCGAACGGGCTCGAGATAGTCACCGGCCAGAACGCTTGGGGCGCCTCGGGTGAACTCGGTGAAATTGTTGATGCCCTCCGGACCGAAGCGACTGCCTGCTTTGACGCTGCGGGAATGGAGTACGCCCCGCTCGAGGAGTACGTCGCTCGCGTCAACAGCCACTACAAGGCGCAACAGGTCGGCGGCGAGGCACGCAACGGCAGTTCAACGCTGCAGAGCGTGATGCGCGGCCATACGACTGTGGAAGTGGACTATCTCAACGGCGAAATCGAACTGATCGGTGCGCTCCATGGCGTGCCCACCCCGTTCAACAGCGCCGTCCGCGCGATGGCCGTGGAAATGGCCGCCCGTGCGATACCACCCGGGAGCAGAACGCTGGCGGACGTCCGTCGCGCCGCCGCGGCCACCACTCTGCGAACCCTGTAAACTCCAGGGATGACTGTTTCGCCCGTCTCCGGTCCCGTTTCTCTGATCGTCGTCTCCGACTTCATCTGACCATGGTGTTATGTCGGCCTCGTTGGGGTCGAACGACTCATCAAGGAATACGACGTGAGCGTCCGCTTCGCACCGTTCCTCCTGGACCCGAGCGTGCCGCCAGAAGGCAAGCCACGCCGCCAACATACGCAGCCGGGGGACCCGCCCTCCGCACTGGAGCTCCGCGGCCAGTCCCTGGGCATCACGTTTGCTCGCGGCCGCGAGCGAACCTCCTACTCGATCCCCGCCCTCGAAGCCGGGGAGTTCGCGACCGAACACGGTCACGCCCTGAGATTTCATCGCGAACTGTTCAAGGCGTACTTCACTGACCTCGCCGACATCTCCGACCCGGATCTGCTCGTGGACGCCGCGGTAGCCTCGGGTCTCGATGGCGGAGCGATGGCGGGCGCACTGGCGACGGGGCAGTACCGCCAGCAGGTGATCGACGGGATCAACTGGTCGCGGGGGGTGGGAGTAACGGCGATTCCAACGTTCGTCTTCCAGGAGCAGTACGGCATCGTCGGCGCGCAGGACTACTCGGTCTTTCAGTCGATGATGAAAGAGCTCGGGCAGGAACCGAAATCATAGCTTTAGCGCGGGTCAGCCCGTGCGAAGGGCCGCGGGGCCGCCAAGGCGAAGGTAGAGGGTGTCCGCGTCGACTAATTTGCCGGCAGTAACCGCCAGTTCCAGCGCGTCGGCTGGCCGTTGCCCTGCCGCGATCGCCGCTGCCGAGAACCCCACGAGGCGCCGGACCCGAAAATCCTCAAGCAAGGTTCGCGCCGCCCATTGTCGAGTGGAGGTCTGCCAGAAGTCAGTAACAAACGCGGCGTGCTCCTGTCCCCCGGCCGCGTGGAAATATCTCGCCACTGCCACCGGAAGGGTCGCACCACGCGCGAGTGCCTCGCTCACCAGCCGGTTGCGGGCGGCCGCATCTTCAAGAACCCTCGCCGTCACGGCCATGTAGAGATCGAGTTTGGTTTCGAAATGCGCGTAGATCGCACCTTTAGACAGCCCGGCAATAGCTGCGATGGCGTCCAGAGAGGAGCCATCGTACCCGGACTGAGCGAACCCGCCGAGCCCCGCCCGCAGTAGCGACTCACGGGTCTTAGCCCGCCGCTCGTCCTGGCGCATCAGAGTCCTTCTTCTTCCACGAGGGTAGGTAGAGGGGGTGAGTTGCGGCACCCGGATCCTCTTCCCGCCAGCGCGGGAAAGCGGCCTCGAACGCCTCGATCACCTTGGGATCGAACTGAGTTCCGGCACAGCGCAAGATCTCTTGCATTGCTGCGTCTGGCGTTTGGCCACGCCGGTAAGGCCGGTCGGAAATGATGGCGTCGTACGTGTCGGCCAGCGCGAAGATTCGCGCGCCGAGCGGGATGTTCTCGCCTTTCAGGCGGCGTGGGTAGCCATCGCCGTCCCAGCGTTCATGGTGGGCAAGCACAATCTTGGCGGCTGGCCGCAGATATGGCACCTGCGCCAGAATTCGATATCCCAGCGCAGAGTGCCGGCGCATGAACTCCCATTCCTCATCAGTGAGCTTGGCTGGCTTCAAGAGAATGGCGTCCGGGACACCGATCTTGCCAACGTCGTGCATCAAAGCACCCCGGTAGACCGTTGCCAGTTCTTCTTCTGAGTAGACCCCAAGCATTCTTGCGATATCGAGGGAATGCGTCG
>JBDTVB010000301.1:0-3648 GCA_040007415.1 Anaerolineaceae bacterium | reverse complement strand
GGCCGATGCTCTGGAACTGGCCGTCCAGTTGGGCCGGATCTGGCGTGCCGGCGGTCAGCGGGTTGTTATCGCCAGAGACGATCTTGATCAGCACGACCACGATCGCCACGCCAAGGGTAATGACGAAAGCGTAGGTGGGGATGGCAAAGATCGTCCCCGATTCGCTCACGCCGCGCAGGTTAATCAACGCCACCAGGGCCACGATGCCCACCGCCAGCGGGACGGCGTAAGGCCTGAAACCCTCGTTCAGGGAAGCCAGGGCGTCCATCCCCGCGGCGGTGGAGACGGAAACGGTGAGGACGTAGTCAATCAACAACGCGGAGGCCGCGATTAGCCCTGGACCGATACCCAGGTTTTCGTGGGCGACGATATACGCCCCGCCACCGCCCGGGTAGGCGCGTACCGTCTGACGGTAGCTGGCGATGACGATCGCCAGGAGGAGGACAATCAGCCCTGCAATGGGGAGCGAGTACTTGATCGCCGCAGGCCCGGCCAGGACAAGGACGAAGAGGATCTCCTGCGTGGCGTAGGCGACAGAGGAGAGCGCGTCTGAGGAGAACACGGCGAGCGCCTTGATCTTGCTGAGGCGTTCGCCTTCGAGGCGCGCATTGGAGAGGGTGGCGCCGAGGACCCGGTCACGTACCCCGAGGTAGCGCCCCTTCCAGCCCGCGCGGCGCTCTGCGTAGGTCGTTGCTTCGAAGCGGCCCGTCTCGGTCTCGACGATCCCCGCATGAGGCAACTCCACCCGATAGCGCGAGATGCGGCCACGAGCGTCTTTGGCTGGCTTGAAGTGTGGTGAGGGGTCTATCGGCATGTGTTTGGCAACGTCCGGTGCGCTTCAATTTCCCAAGCTAGAATCGTTTCGGCTTCTCTGGAAGGGCGGCAGATCGCCGAGATCAGCGCCGGGATTTGCCCTCTTTTGATGGGAAGTCTGCCGAAAACAGCGACGCTCAGATTCGCTTTGAGGACCAGAAGCGGTTCCTCCCCGGAGAGCATCGGTCGCTACGGCCCGTGATCTCCGGATACTTTCCGCACACGGTTGTTGGAGCCACCGGGGGCTGTGCGGCCGCGCGATCCGCGTCCGCTTGTGAGGGCGACGAGGGGTCGTCCATGCGGAACAGCACCGCGAATGGGCCGTGACGCGTCCCGCGAATCTGCGAAACGCGCCAACCCAGGTCAACGTATTCGCGGATTCCCATTACGCAGTCTTCCGGCGTTGTGTAGTTCGCCTGTGTGTACGAAACGTGCTTAACCATGAGTTAAGCGTGCGCTCATTGAGGTCCGGAAACCGTCATCCAAAGGACGTCCGCAGGTCAGGAAGTTGTCAGGGTTTTTCGATCCTGTAACCGACGCCGGGGTCGTTCACTATGAGCGCGCCAGCGTCTGCTGAGACGGCGGCGAGTTTGCGGCGAAGCTGATGGATGAACGTCCGGAGGATGTGCGCATCGTCGATGTACTCCATGCCCCACACCTTGGTGAGCAGTTGCCGCTGGGTCTGAAGCCGCCCCTGGTTTTGGAGCAATTCTTGCAGCAGCCGGAACTCTTTGGGCGTGAGGTGGACAGGCTGACCGTCCACTGTCACCGCGTGGGTTTCAACGTCCAGCGCCACGTTCGCCGCCGTCAGCTGTGCCGAGCCGGTGTGGCTTGAGGTGCGCCGGAGCGCCGCCCGGATGCGCGCCTGCAGCTCTTCCATGCTGAACGGCTTCGTCAGGTAGTCGTCCGCACCTTCGTCCAGCGCCTCCACCTTCTTGGCATCGTCGCCCACCGCACTGAGGACGATGATTGGAACGTCGCTAAACGCGCGAATCTGGCGGCAAACGTCAATCCCGTCGGTGTCTGGTAAGACCAGGTCCAGGAGGATCACCTCCGGCTGGACGAGCCGAGCGCTCTCGACCGCAGAAGCGCCGTCCGCCGCACTCGAAACAGAGTACCCGCGCCCCGCCAGCGCTCGGCCGACTGCCCGCAGGATCGCGGGGTCGTCATCCACAACCAGGACGCGCGCGCCGCTCACGTGGGAGGAGCGCTTGCGGCGGGAAGGCTGATCGAGAACGTCGTCCCTCGTTCGCCGGACTGCACCTGAACCGACCCCCCACACAGGTCGACCATCGACTTCACGATCGACAGGCCGAGTCCCGTTCCTTGCGCGCGTTGAGCTCCTGACCCACGGTAGAACTTCTCGAAGACGTGAGGAAGCTCCGCTGGCGGAATGCCGGGCCCGGCGTCCGCGACTGCCATGCGAACACGCCCCCTGCTGCTCTCTGCAGCGACGCCGATTGCTCCCCCGGAGACCGAGTACTTCCCGGCATTGGAAAGCAGATTGACCAGAGACTGCAGGATGAGGCCGTAGTCTGCGCGCAGCCAGAGAGCACTGTCCGCCCGAACGCGCACTTCGTGGCCATCGAGGCTTGAGCCGGCCGCCCGCACTGCCTCTTCCAGTAGCGATCGCACCTCGATCGGTTCCAGGCTCGGTTGGACAACCCCTCCTTCCAGGCGGCTCATCTCCAACAGCGCCGAGACGGTGGTTGTCAGCCGGTCAGTTTGGGACTCGATCGTCTCAAGAAACGACTCCCGATCCTCCGATGTCCAATCGACCGAGTGGTCGCGCAAGCTCCCCACGGAGGCTTTTATCGCCGTAAGGGGCGACCGCAGATCGTGCGACACACTCGAAAGCAAGACCGTCTTGAACTCGTCCGCGCGCTGGAGCGCTTCGATTCGTTGAGCCTCCCTGGCGAGTCGCGCGCGGTGCAGCGCAAGGCTTGCCTCGTCCGCGAAAACGAGCAGCAGCCGATCCACGTCTACGAGCGCAGGCGGTCGGACCGTGCCATCGAAGCGCAGCACACCCTCTTCCTGGCGCCTAAATGGCACGAAGGTCAGGCTCCGTTGGCCGTATTTGCTGGGCTGCGAACGGACTCTGCCCCGTACCGCCCTGCCGAAGCGGACGACTTCTCCGGTGCGCAACGACTCCGCGGCCAGGTGGCTCTCCTCCCGGTTGAGCGTGTCATCGCCGAAGGCGGCAACGACGGACCAGGTTGCGTCGTGACGAAGAATCGCGCACCCCTTGACTTTCACCGCCCGGGCCATCGCCGTACACAACCGGTTCATTGCGTCCTGCGGCGAAATGGCTTCCGCAGCCTGCTTCGAAAGGTCCAGGAGGAGGGACGTTTCGGCCTGGCTTGCCGCCGCCACGGCTACCTGTCGACGCAGGAGTTCGAGCATTCCAGCCCCGACCGCGGCGACCGCGAGGAAAAGGACGAGCGCCACGGCCTGCGAAGGATCTTGCACCGTAAGCGTGTGGAGAGGTTGGACGAAGAAGAAGTTCACCAGGAGGTCCGCCACGATTGCCGATGGCAGCCCCACGCGGTACCCCCAGATGGCAGCTGATACCAGGCAAACGAGGAGGTACAACAGAGCGATATCGAGGATGTGGCGTTCGTCCAACAGCCAAACAAGAAGGACGGTGAGGCACCCGTAGACCCCGGCGGTTATCGCTAAACCGGCCCATGCGGGCAGGATCGCATCCCAGCGGCCGCGCAGATTCATTCGCTCCACAGTGTAGCCGAATGTGGTGTCGCGGCCGGGAGACGCCGGCTGCTCAGCACGAACCATTCGCCAATCTCCCGCCGAACTCGCAGACTTGCCCCCAATGTC
>JBDTVB010000300.1:0-3662 GCA_040007415.1 Anaerolineaceae bacterium | reverse complement strand
CCGGTCATGACATCCGCGGCGGAGACCTTGACGTCCTTGAAGACGACTTCGGCCTGCTTATCGCTGGCGATGGTCTTGAGGACCGTGACCGTGATCCCCGCCTGCGCACGCGGGACAATAAAGACGGAAGTGCTGCCATCGGGCTTTCGTGCGACGACGTTCAGATAGTCGGCGACATGGGCGTCTGGGACGAAGAGCTTCGTGCCGTTGAGCACGAAATCGCTGCCGCTGGCGGTCGCCTTCATCTCGATGCCGTCAAGGTCCCAGCGGCCGCTCGTTTCGGTGACCGCATAGGTGTGGATCGCGCTGCCGTCGGCAATCTTGGGGAGGTACTTCGCCTTCTGGGCGTCAGTCCCCGCGTTCAGGATCTGGGCCGTCGCGAACTGGTTCGGGATGAACGGACCGGGCAGGAGAGCGCGGCCGCATTCTTCGACGAGGACGCAGAGGTCAAGGAAAGAGAAACCGGCGCCGCCGTGCTCTTCCGGGATCATCAATCCCTGCCAGCCGAGGTCGGCCATCTTCTTCCAGAGAGCGGGGCTGTACCCCTTTTCGTCCTCTTCCATGGCGCGGACGTGCTCCTCCGGGCATTCCTTTTCGAGGAATTCGCGGGCGGAGTTCTTCAGCAGTTCTTGTTCTTCGCTAAGGCCGAGGTCCATGCGGTTGTGTGTCCCTTTCAGTTCTTATGGTCACGTCGGCGCGAACAGCCCGCAAAGGCTCACTCAACGAGGAAGCAACCAGTATGCGGGCGGGATTCTATCACGATGCTTTGCCGGATGCGAACAATCACCCGGAAGGGCCCGATCGGTCGGCGTCAGCCCACGGCCAGGCCGCCGGCGTCGCTGTCAACCGTCACCTGGACAGTGGACTGGCGCGGCAGTTCGGCAACGCGCGCCAACGCTTTCACTACTTCCGCGGCCGATTGATCCGGTCCCGCCGCCTGCGTAAGCCACGATTCGCGCACGTCGGCATCAAGGTGCACGACGCCGTCCGCGGGGGCACCAGGTTCGGACCAGCTCACATCGGCGTGGAGGTGGACGACGCCCGGGGTGTCCGTGCCCGCTATTTCGAGCCGCCCTTGCAGGCCGGGTTGGCGTAGCCAGAACTCCCGCTCGAAAGTCACCGGTTCATCGCCACGCAGCCGCTGGTGCGCTTCGGATGAAAGGATCATCAGGTTGTGGCCGGAGAGGGGGTCTGGTGGGCTGTCGCCGAATACCGGGGCTGCCCCCAGCGGAATCTCGTCGGACCCAGTTTCGTACTGTGAGATGATCTCGGTCGTGGCCATGGTGTTCTCCCCGTTAATAGTGTATTCGGTGCCGGTATAAGGGAAGTGAAGAGCAGTGAGGGACCAACACAGTGAACTTTCGAACAGCGACATGGCCGTCAATCATGGCGTTGCCTCTGTACGAACCGGCCAATGCGCTCCAACGCCCTCTCAATCTGCTCGTAGCTGCTGGCGTAGCAAGCGCGCACGTGGCCTTCTCCGCAGACGCCAAACGCGCTTCCCGGGATGACCGCCACGCGCTCTTCGGCGAGTAGTTGTTCGCTGAACGTGACGCTATCGAGGCCCGTCACCGACACGTCGGGGAATGCGTAAAACGCTCCCCGGGGCTCGAACGTCGGCAGCCCGATCGCGCGGAATCCGTCGACGATAAGCCGCCGGCGCCGGTCGTATTCGCTGACCATTTCAGCGACGAAGTCTTCGCCATGATCCAGCGCCGCAATGCCCGCGTATTGTGCGGCCGTGGGTGCGGACATCATCACGTACTGGTGGACTTTCATGACCGATTCCGCGAGCTCGCGCGGGGCAGCCACCCAGCCCAGGCGCCAGCCGGTCATCGCGTAAGCCTTGCTGAAGCCGCCAAGTAGAACGGTCCGCCCCCGAGCGCCCGGTAGCGAGGCGAAGCAGGTGTGCGTGCCGCCATAAGTCATCCGGTCGTAGAGCTCATCGGAGATGACCGCAAGGTCGTGCCGCGCAGCGACCTCACCAACGGCGAGCAGGTCTTCGCGTCCCATCACCGCTCCAGTGGGGTTCGATGGATAGCCGAGGAGGATCGCCTTCGTCCGAGGCGTGACTGCGGCCTCCAGGTCCGTCGCGAGCAGACGGAAGTCGTTCGCCGCGTACGTTGGCACGGGCACGAAGTCGCCGCCCGCCATGCGCGTCGCCGGCAGGTAGGCCACGTAGCACGGGTCGGCGCACAGTACCTCGTCGCCGGCGTCCAGCAACGCGCGCAACGAGATATCGAACGCCTCGCTCGCGCCGCTCGTGATAACGATCTCGTCTTTCGGGTCGTAGTAGACGCCGTAGAGACGCTGGATATGCGCACTTAACTTCTCGCGCAGTTCAAACAGACCATAGTTCGAGGTGTAGTGAGTGTCGCCGCGCTCAATGCTGGCGATCGCTGCCCGGCGAATCGGTTCAGGCGTGACGTAGTCGGGTTCGCCCACGCCCAGCGAGATCACATCATCGATCGTGCTGAGGAGGTCGAAAAACTTGCGAATCCCGCTTGGCGGAACCGCTTGCATCCGGCGCGAAACGAAGCGCGCGGGGCTCTGTGAGGTAGTCACTGCAGTCATCGTTGCTCCTGTCTCCCCCAGGCGCCCCAGCTGCTTTCACAGAAAGGCCGCCTCGTGGGCGGCCCTAGTGTGTAAATCGAAACGTCGCTGCTTCGGTCCGCCTACGTTACCCGCGCGCATGCGCAGCGGCAGCAGCGGCTGTGGCGAGCGCAAGAACGAGGGCGTTGGTGGTCGAAGTCATCTCCCTCACTCTGTCGGCTTCCGTGGATAGCGTCAATAGATGGAACTCACAGTCTCTTCCCTTCTTCCTTATATACCGGCCTCCAACCGGCTGCCGTCCACATGGAGGCGCGCGGCCCCCGCGAGTGGCGTTCCGTTAATTCATGGAAGGGCGGTTGCAGCGGCGAAGCATGGGGAGTCTAAGGCAGGATTTCATTGAGGTAATCTCTTCCGTTGGAGCGGGCGTTCTCCTTGAGCATCCAGAGGAGATGGAAGTTGGCGGCACCGTGGTCGGAGCCGAAGCCATCCATCTGGCGGGTGCGGCGGCGCAGTTCACGGAAGCCACGTTCCATCAGGTTATTGGTGCGGATGGGATGGGACCGGTCCTGGGGAGGGATCATGGCGAGGCCTCGACGGAGACTGGTTGTCAGCCAGGGGAAGGTGGACGCGAGTTCGCGCAGCGAGGCCTCGCGGTGTTCAAGGGTGGGGGCATCGACGATGACGTGGACAGCGGCCATCAGGCCGCGGCGTTGGCCCTCATCCTCGGTTCGCGGGTAGCGCTCCCGGATCCACTCGGCGGCGGTGTGTTTGAGGTGCCAGGTACAGCGTTGCTGACGGACCCCGGGAAGGGTCTGGGCAACCGCCCCTTCAATGGCCTGGTCTCCATCGCTGATGACGACGAAGGGTGGGTTGTAGCGGCTGATGCCGAGTCCAACGAGGGCCGTCTCCCAGGCTTCCTTGGTGCGGTCAGGGGAATGCACTGAACCCACCCAGTGCTTGCCTCCCGCTGCATCCTGGGCGCGGACAGCGAGAAACCAGCGCTTCTCGCTGACGCCAATACTCATCATCCGGAGGGCAAGGCTAACCATCCATTCCATGCGATCTGGCTCGCCGCCCGCCTCAGCTTGTGCAGGCAAGGTGGCGTTCAT
>JBDTVB010000299.1:0-3666 GCA_040007415.1 Anaerolineaceae bacterium | reverse complement strand
CCGAACTCGCGAAGGATGGCGACGTGCTGGTTGGGCGTGTCGCGCAGTTCAGCGGCAATGCCCTCGATGCCATCACGGAGGAAGCGGGAACGGCGCCGGCCGCGGCCCCACCAGGTGAGCCGCTCGCGCACGGGGCGCAGGGCAGGAGCCAGCCTCGAACGGACTGTGGCAGCGTTCGGCATTCGTACCTCCGGAGCATCGCCCCTGTAAAACGTCGGTAAACAGTTACCAGAATGGGCCAATTGCGGGAAACACGCCTTGCTTGCATAAGGGCGCGCTCCTACGCTCTACAGTATCTGGAGAACATGGTCTCCTAACTGTGAGGCACCTATGAAGCGAGCGATTCTATTCGGCCTTGGCGCTTTTGGCGCAATTGTTGCAGCATTCCCCACCCTCGCGGTCGCTGCCGACTTCCCGCCGCCTCCACCGACGACGTATTACGGTACTGCCGCTGGCGCGACCTCCGGGCAGGCGGTCATCGCAATTGTGACCGAGGGGACGACAAGTACGGTCTGTGGCGATGGCATCGTAACGACGGACGGCGGCGTGACGGTGTACGTCGTCGATGTGATTGCGGACGCGCAGCGGACGGGCTGCGGCAAAACCGGCCGGCAGGTGCTGTTCTACTTCACGCCGCTCGCGGGCGTCGGCGGGCGCGTTTCCACGAACGCCGTTTCATGGTCTGGGCCTGGGCCCTCGAGCCAGGCGTTGACGCTTGGGGCGCCGGTGACGAAGCGCGCTTCGACGCCGCTGCTGGCCAAAGACGGAACGTACTAGGCGCACTGCCTGGACGGGATGAACACCGCTAGCGCCGCGCGCACGCTCTTGGCCGTATTCAGTGGCCGAGGCATTGCGACGGCGCTCGTTGCGTTTCTGGTGCTCGTAGCGGTGCCCGTGCGGGTGGCCTTCGCCGATAGCCCGCCCGCACCCGATTTCTACTGGCCGTATGGCAAGGTGCAGATCTTCGGCGGAAACCTCAGCCCTTCGGTCCAGCCGGTGATCGCGTTCGTCAACGGCAAAGCGTGCGGCGCCGCCCAGGTGACCGTGGCGCTGCCCGCCGACGGCACACCGATCGGCGATGTTGGCCGCACGGTCTACGTCATTGATGTGTTGGCCGATGGGACCGGGATCGGACAGCGGCCCGGCTGCGGGCGCGCGGGCGACCCTGTGTCGCTCTACTTCCCGAAGTCCGGCGTCGCCGTGCAGAGGCCGCTGTTCAAGCAGGGCGGGGAGCGCGTGGACCTGGATATCGGTGTGCAGACGATCTACCACCTGCGAGCGCCGTTTATGGCATCCGACGGTTCGTATTAGGGCAGCAAACAGCATCGCTCGCTGCTGTCAGGCGTCGCCTCCGATCCAGAAGTGCGGGTTCCACGCTACTTCCCAGGAGAAGCCATCGGGGTCACGGAAGTAGCCGGAATAGCCGCCCCAATCGGTATCGTGCATCGGTTTCGTAATCGTTGCGCCTGCCGCGGCGGCCTCGGCCAGGAGCGCATCGGCTTCGGTTTTTGACCGCACGTTGTGGGCGAGCGCGAATCCCGGGAAGGCGCCCGGTTCCGTATACGGCACGTTCGCGTCTGTCGCGAGAGCCTTACGTTCGAAGAGCGCCAACCACGTCTGTGACGTTTCGAAGAAGGCGATGACGCCGCGCGCGCTCTTCTTGCTCAAGGTGAGATGCAGGCCATCGCGGTAGAACGCGATCGCGCGATCGAGGTCGGCCACGCCAAGTGTGATGATGCTGATCCGTGGGTCCATGAGGGTCCTTCCGTTCGAGGAGGTGTTGCGGACGATTCTACGGGTTGCGCGCGCGGCGAGCGGGGTGGCGGAAGGTGGCCGCCAGGACGCAGAGCGAGGCCTGCGCCAGGACCCCCGGCGCAAGGATCGGCGACGGCCCGACGGACTTGGTCGCCGCTTTCCACCATCGCGTCGTTTCGGACATAGTTCCCCACGACGCGGAGTAGCGAAAATCGAGCGGGCCTGCGTCGTAATTGGCTTCGATGTGTTTCCAAACCCCGATGGCGGATGCGGCAATGACCGCCACCGCGAGGACCTGGGCAACCCGGAGCGCCGACGGGCCGGGCCGGATGGCCACAAGGAGCAGTGCGAACCCCACGAGCACCAGCGCGAACCAGGGAATCAGCCGCACGGTGGTCCCCCAGTGGCGCTCCAGCGTCAGTTCCGTCGCGGTGGCGACGACGATCAAGGCGCCGAAGGCGAGGATCAGTTTGCGAAAGAACTCCGCCGTCGCACCGCTCGTTGTGCTTGCGGTGCTCACCGGTCCAACGAGAGGGTCGCCACGATCCTATCGACCACGCCTGCTGGCGGGTTGTACTTCACGAGGTTCTGGCGCAGTCGCGTCAGGTCCGGGTCGTTTGCCGGGTAAGGCCGGTACTCCTCAACCTCCTTGGCCCAGTTGGCGGGATTCGGGATGCCCGCTGCTTCGAAGGCGGCTGTGAGCTGAGCGCGAGTCGAGTTGTTCGCTGAGACCTTGATCGCCGTCGTGGACGGTGCGGTGGATGGTGCGGTTGAAGCCGATGCACCGGCGGCCGAGGTGGTGGCGGCGATCGTCGCCGCGGCGCCTGCTGTGGTTGGGGCCGCAGCCGCTGGCGACGGCGTGGACTGAGCCGCGTCCTGCTTCGAATCGCTACAGGCCGCGGCGCCGAGAATGGCCAGGGCGGCAAGCGAAGACGCCGCAAAGACTTTGATGGAGCGCATGAAGGAGTCCTTATTGCGAAGATCGCGGAGGGAGCCGCGTGACCAGTGTAGGGAGGGCGCCACGCTCGTTCATTGGAAGATTCTCACCGGGTAAGGCCAGCCCTTACGGATTCTGCCCCGCCGGTTGGGGCAACCGTTAACTTCGCCTTCGTTCTGACGTTACCAAACTGTTGGGGCTTCGCTGGCCCCGCTTCTTTCCACCTGCTGTCCGACCGTTTTCGAGCGCCAAGTTACCTGGGGGATGCATGACCACGGAACTGCTTGACCAGCGTTCCGGAAGGAACTTGATGCTGCGCCATCTGCGCGCGCAATGGGCCTTCCTTGGCATCGCCTTCGCCGCTGGACTGAGCTGGGGCGGGCTGCGCCTCCTGGTGCCAGTGATTACCGGCTACACGCTGGACCGCGCGGTGGTGCCGGGGGATACGAACCTCCTGCTGCGGATGGTCATCCTCCTTTCCGTGGTTGGAGCGCTGCAAGGGACGATGGCCGGACTACGCCGCTACAACGCGACCCGTACCTCGTATCGCATCGAAGCGGACATGCGCGCCGCGCTCTACACGCGTGTCAACCGCCTCTCGTTCGATTACCACGACCGCACCGCGACGGGGCAACTGATGTCACGCGGGAGCGCCGATTTGCACGAAGTCCAGGCGTTCCTGGTGAACATCCCGATCAACGCCGCGTACCTGCTGATGGCGGTTGGCGCACTCGTTATGCTGCTGCGCACGGACATTCGGCTTGCGTTGTTTGCGATGGCCGTCTACCCGGTGGTCACCTTGCTCAGCGTCCGCTTCTTTCAACGCCTTGAGCCCGGCACGGAGCAGGTGCAGATGGGCCTCGCTTCGCTCTCCAGCGTCGTCGAGGAGAACATCGCCGGCGCCCGCCTGGTGCGCGCGTTCGGCCGTGAACAGCACGAGATCGAGAAGCTCGAGCGGGTTGCGGGCAAGATCC
>JBDTVB010000298.1:0-3667 GCA_040007415.1 Anaerolineaceae bacterium | reverse complement strand
TGGTGGGGTAGAACGAGTAGGTTGAGGCGATGCCCCAATCCGAGGCGTCGCGCCCACCGAGGGTAGCGCCGTGCGCATGCGCCGCGTCGCACATCAGAAAGATGCCGCGCTTCGTGCACTCGGCTTCCAATCGCGGGAGCTCCGGCGTGACGATTCCGCCGATGTGGACGATGACCACACCAGCCGTCTTGTCGGTGATCCGGGCAATCACGTCGTCCACGCTGATCGCGAGCGTTTCGCGGTCAGCATCGGCAAGAACCGGCGTGCCGCCCGCGTGGGCAACCGCCGCCGCCGTAGCGAAGAACGTGTTGTCCGGCACGATGACCTCGCGGCCTTCGATGTTGAGCGAACGGAGTACGATCTCGATCGCGCTGGTGCCGCTGCTGACCGCCACCGCGTACTTGCGCCCGCACCGTGCAGCGAACGATTCTTCCAGCGCCTGGCCGTGCTTTCCGAGCGTGAGGCTGCCACTGCGCAGACTGGATTCGATCAGTGAAAGAGCTTCCTTGATGTCATCGTCGCTGAAGACAATGGAAGCGGCAGGGACTCGCATGGTCACCTCTAAGATTGTGATTTGCCGGGCACTGCGTTTCCGCGGTCCATACCTCGGCGAGCCGTAGGTTGGCACGTTCGCCAGAAGCGTTCCCCAAGCAAACCTGAACGTTGGCTGAATTTGCTACGTAAGTAACGGCAAAGTGACTTTCGCCGAAGTGCCGCCGCCGCCGCGCGCCGAAAGCTCCAACGTTCCCTGGTGAATGCGGACGATTCTGTCTGCAATCGCAAGCCCAAGCCCGCTTCCTTCCGGGAACATCCTCCGCGCCTCGGCGCCGCGGTAGAAGCGGTCCTTGAGATGGTCCGCATTTTCCTCGCCAAGGCCGATACCGGAGTCCGCCACCTCCACCACAACATCGTTCCCGGAGCGTGAAGCGCTCAGGCGGATGCTCCCGCCCTCCGGCGTGTAACGCCGAGCGTTCTCGAGGATGCTCACAAAGAGGTCGGTGATCTGGTGCGGATCGCCAGCAATTTCGAGGCCGTCCGCGATCTCTGCGGAGATCGAGAGCGCCGGCGACGCCACGCGCGCGCCTTCCACCAGTCCTGCCAGTACGTTCGAAAGTTCTACGACCTCCCACGCCATCCCGGAGGCATCGCTTTCCCTGGCCAACAACAGCAGCCCGCTGATCGCGCGTGACATCTTGTCCAGGTTCGCCCGCGCCTGTGCGACCACCTCCACGCGCTCCTTGGCGTACACCCCTTGCTCCAGCATCTCGATATCACCCTGCAAGACCGCGAGGGGCGTGCGCAGTACATGAGAGGAATCTGCGAAGAAGGCGCGTTCCCTCGCCAGCACCTCGCGCTGCCGTTCCACAAGCGTCGAAAACGCCACGCGAAGCTCACGCGCCTCGCGGCTGCCACTCTCGGACGCCGGGATCGGCAAACCGAACCCGGCGGCGGCGGTCGCGTTGGCCGCGTCGGTAAGGTCACGCAACGGGCGAGATTCGCGCACGGACAGCCAGACGGTTCCGACAACAGCGATGCTCATCCCCAGCAGGCCCGCCACAATGGCGACGGCCAGCAGGCTTTGCAGGGACTCGTCAACTTCGGGAATCGGGCTCGCTGCCAACACGTACCCTTGAACAACGCCGTCCCGGACGAGCGGATACCGGACCTCGCGCAACTTGGAGTTCCCTAGCTTGAAAGTGTGGAACGAGACATGACCGGATTGGCGGCTGCCAAGCGGAGGAGGAATCTCAGTGTTGCCAAGGTTCGAGGAGCGCGCCGTGATCTTTCCGGTGGGGTCTACGATCTCGACAAACTGGGCCGCGGACGAGAGCTCTTCGACGATCTGCTGATTGTCTACTCCGCCTTCACCCAGACGCTGCTCGACGGTCTCGGCCAGCCCTTGCAGATTGTCGTCGATCGAGGTCTGAAACGTCCGCTGCGCGTAATAGAGAGTGACCGCTACGACGGCCGAAAAGGTGATCAAGAAGAGCAGCACAAACGAAACGCTGAGCCGCGTCGCGAGGCGGTCCGGGTAGTTCAACGCAGCACGAAGCCTATCCCGCGAACCGTCTGAACGAGGCGCCGCCCACCGCTCGCCTCCAGTTTCTGACGGAGATTGGTGGCGTGGGCGTCCAACAGGTTGTCGTCAACTGACTCGCTCCCGGGCCACAGCAGCGACATCAGCGTCTCGCGGGTGAACACGCGGTTCGGTTTTCTCGCCATCACCTCCAGCAACAGAAATTCCTTGGGTGTGAGGGGCACCACGGCGCCCTGGCGGGTCACGATGTGCGCGTCAACATCCAGCACCAGGTCTTCGTACGAGATCATATTCGGCGAGGCTGGGCGCCGCCGGAGCACGGCCTCGACACGGGCGATCAGTTCTTCCATCGCGAACGGTTTGACCATGTAATCGTCCGCCCCGGCGCGCAGGCCCTCCACCCGGTCGCTCACCCCATCCCGCGAGGTCAGCATGATCACGGGCACCTCGGCCATCTCCTGCAACTGGTAGCAAAGGTCGATCCCATCGGCGTCCGGGAGCAGGAGGTCCAGGACGACGAGGTCCGGGATCTCGCGGGAGAACGCTTTCAACGCCGAATCGCCATCGGCGCAAGCGACCACCTCGTAGCCGCGGCGCTGCAGCCCGCGTTGGACGATTGAAAGGATATCTGGGCTATCGTCCACGACCATGACGCGGACGGCGCGCCGATCAGCGGGGGCGGTCATTCAGAACTCCTGGCCTTATGGTAGGTCGCGGCAGCCACAGCGTCATCGACATTGACCGTCAACGTGGTACACGTCGAATTGGTCGAATGGGGTACTCCGTAAGGCACACCCGCCATTGACCATCTGATTGAGAAGATCATGCTCGTTGGTCGCGTAGCGCACGTCGTAGGCGCGGTAGATGAGCACGTAGTCCACCTGTCGCCTGCGGAGGAATTCGCGGTACGCCTCGAGACTGGACCAGCTTCGCCGGCTGATGCTCTCCGGGAAGAACTCAGAATCTAGCCGGCCGCCCTTTTGGACCAGCTGGTACATCCCCACTTTGCCATCCGCCACTCGGAGCAGGCGGTACGTGGCGCCCGGCTGAAAGTCGGCTGATTCCAGAAACGGCACCAATTCCTCGTTCGGGTTGCGGAGAAGGGCCCCCCAGCCGTAGCCGGTGTCGCGAATGGGGACCAGCACTACGTTCAGCAACGCCGCTAGCGCTATTGCGCCCCAGAGCCAATCAGCGCTCCGTCTTCGGAGAAGCAGCAGGACAATGAACGGCGCCGCCACAACCCCGGCCCGCACGCTCACAGTGCCAACGAAGTTCGCCAACAGAGACGCCGTAGAGCTGTCCTCGACCACCGGCGAGATGAGGACCAGCCACGTTGCGGGCGCCGCTACAACGAGGGACGCAAGGTAGCTCAGCAGGTAGCGGCGCTTGTCCGGTTCGAACGGAAATCGTCCCACGAAAAGCATTCCGGCGAGCGGCAGGAGCACCGCCGGGTGTCCCGCCTGTGCCAGCCCAACCAGCAGGATCGCGCGCCACCTCCAACCCTGCCGCCAGCAGCCGATGCCGAAGAAGAGCAGCCCCGTCGCCCACAGGAACGGCAACTGCCCGAGGATCACGGACTCCACCATCAGCGGGTTAACCAGCAGGAACGTCGCTGGCAGCGGCTTTCGC
>JBDTVB010000297.1:0-3669 GCA_040007415.1 Anaerolineaceae bacterium | reverse complement strand
CATCGCGAGGACGTCGTTCAAGCTCTTTCTCCGGCGCTGGCTGCCTCCATTGTACGCCAGCAAGGCCGCCCTCCGTTGGGGGGCGGCCTTGCTTCTGATCGGCTGGGCGTCGGGTTTACACAGCGCCTCGCAGCGCCATTGCTTCTGAGCGCACGACCATCGCGAATGCACAATCCCTGCAGATGATCGTTCTGAATGTGGTGGAGCAACTCGAACTTGCTCCAGGTTCGACATCAGCCACAACAAGCCGCGAGTGGGCTCGCGTGACGCGTCCGCACAGCGGACAGGGTCCGTGGTGTTCTTGGCTCCGAGACATCTCCCTACCTCAAAGCCCGCCATGGGAGATGGTCGCATCGTTAGAGCGGCACGGGAATCGGGGAGAACGCCTAAGGGAACGCCCCATTCATTTCCCCCGAGGCGTCGCTGAGCGCCAGCGTTCCCTATACTTTCACCATGCGTATCTGCCGAGTTGGATTGGCTCAGATAAACGTCACCGTTGGCGACCTCAGCGGAAACGCCGACCGCATCCGCTCCGCCATCGCCGCTGCGCGTGGGGCCGGTTGCGGCTTCGTCGCCCTCCCGGAGCTGGCCGTTACCGGATACCCACCAGAGGATCTACTCCTGCGCCGCTCTTTCTGCGCCGAATCCCGCGCTACCGTTGAGACGATCGTGCCGGCCACGAGCGGCATCGTCGCCGTCGTCGGCTTCGTCGATTGGACCCGTGACGACGCCTACAACGCCGCCGCTGTCATCGCCGATGGTCGCTGGGTGGACACCTATCACAAGCGTCGCCTGCCCAACTACGGCGTCTTTGATGAGGAGCGTTACTTTGCTGCCGGCCGTCGCAACCCCGTCTACCACGCAGGTGACATCGCCTTCGGCGTCAGCGTCTGCGAAGACATCTGGTACCCCGGGCTGCCCCTCGATGCGCTCTCCCTTGGCGGGGCAGAGCTCTGCCTGAACATCAACGCCTCGCCCTACCACCGTGGGCGCGTCGCTGACCGTAGCCGCATGCTCGCCACCCGAGCCGCCGACAACCTCATCGCCGTCGCATACGTGAACCTTGTCGGTGGCCAGGACGAACTCGTCTTCGATGGCGCCTCCATGGTCTTCGACGCCGAGGGCCGTCTCCTCGCGCGAGGTGTTCAATTCAAAGAAGACCTCCTCGTCACCGATATCGACCTCGACGCCATCGCCCAGCGCCGTCTCCACGACCCGCGCCGCCGAGTCGAGCTGCGCGACCGTGATGGCGAACTCGACGTTGAGCACATCGACCTCGGATTCGCGCCCGTGCCGCCACAGGCACCCCGCCTTATCCCGAACATCGCGCCGCTGTTTGACGACGAGGCCGAGGTCTGGGAGGCGCTCGTGGTGGGCACTCGCGACTACCTCGTCAAGACGAGATTCAAGCAGGCGGTTATCAGCCTCTCCGGCGGCATCGATTCGAGCGTCGTCGCCGCGATCGCCGTCGATGCCATTGGTGCGGAGAACGTTATTGGCGTCTCCATGCCGAGCCGTTACTCCAGCGACCACAGCCGAACCGATGCCCGGGCACTCGCTGACAACCTCGGCATCCGCTACTTCACCGTCCCGATCGAGCCCGCTCACGCCGCCATGCTCGAGATGCTCGCCGATGCGTTTGAAGGAACGGATGAGGGTACCGCGGAGGAGAACCTCCAGTCTCGCCAGCGCGGCAACGTCCTCATGACGCTCTCCAACAAGTTCGGCTGGATCGCCCTCACCACCGGCAACAAAAGCGAGATGGCCACCGGCTACGCCACGCTCTACGGCGATATGGCCGGCGGTTTCGCGGTGATCAAGGACGTGCCCAAGACCCTCGTCTTTAAGCTTGCCGCATGGCGAAACCGGCACGCCGGACGCGCCCTCATCCCCGAGACTGTGCTCACCAAGCCCCCAAGCGCCGAGCTGAAACCTGGTCAGTTCGACCTGGACAGCCTCCCGCCTTACCAAATCCTCGACCCAATCCTCGAAGCTTACGTGGAGGATGACATGACGATCGACGAAATCGTCGCCCGGGGCTTCGATGAGGCCACCGTGCGGCGCATCGTCGGGATGGTAGACCGCAACGAGTACAAACGCCGCCAAGCCCCGCCGGGGGTGAAGATTACCCCCCGTGCCTTCGGCCGCGACCGCCGCTTCCCGCTCGCCGCGGTCTACCGCCACCCGTAGCGGTCCAAGTTCAAGTACTTTCTCGCCATCTTGTCGACGGGCGTGTCCGCGCCATCCGTCGTGTGGCTCGTGACACCTGGGGGCTACCCCCACATCGCCTTGCCCGCATCTGCTTCCACCAGCGCGTCGCCGCCCGAGTAGCCGACTGGGGCTCCGTCGGCTCGCCAGCATGCGGCTCCTTCAAGCGAGCCATCGCCACGTCGGAGGATGCCGTTCATCCCACCGGCGACCTTCATCGGTGTCTCGATGATGTGACCACGCGCTTCAAGGTTCCGGCGCAGTTCTGGGAGTCGGGCGAACCCGCGTTCCAGTTCGAGCACTGGTCCACGGTCCCACATTCGCGGCGCTTCAAATGCGGCCTGCAGCGGCATCTGGTGGTCGATGACGTTGACGATCGCCTGCGCGACCGAGCCGAAGATCTTCAGCCCGCCCGGCGTTCCCAACGTGAGGAACAGCTTCTCGTCTTTCAGTACGATCACGGGCGACATTGAGGAAAGGACGCGTTTTCCCGGTGCAATCGAATTAGTGCGGCCAGGCACTGGATCCATCAGCTCCATGCAATCATTTAGGAGCATTCCGGTTCCCGGTACCGTCACCTTCGAACCGAAAGCAAGATGGAGGGTGTTCGTGGTGGCGACCACGTTGCCCCATTCGTCTGCGGCACAGCAATGCGTGGTCGATTCCCCCTTTGATGCGGGCGATTCTGCCGCCACGTATTGTTGTGCACGAAGCGGGTCGATCTGGGCCCGGCGTTCGTTGGCGTAGCCCTTCGACGTCAGCCAGTCGATCGGCACGTCGCTGGACGCTGGATCGGCGAGGTAGCGGAACCGGTCTGCGAAGGCGATCTTCATCGTTTCGGCCCAGAAGTGGACGCTGTCCGGCGTCCCGAACCCCATCGCCGCCACGTCGTGCCCTTCGAGGATGTTTAGCATTTGGACGATGTGCAGCGGCCCGGATGACGGCGGTGGCGGGCCGAGTATTTCGAAGCCTCGGTAGTCTCCGCGCACTGGCTTACGTTCGAATATCTCGTAGCCTTCGATGTCGAGCATCGAAAGGATGCCGCCGTTGGCCGCCATTTCGGCGGCAATCGCTTCACCCAGCGGGCCGTGATAGAGGTAGGCGGGGCCGTGCTTGGCAATCTGCTCAAGCGTGTTGGCATAGTCTGTCCGCCGAATCACTTGCCCGACATCTGGCGCTGTCCCGCCGGAGAGAAAGACCTCTGCGGTCGCCGGGAATCGCCGGAGGTTCGCTTCGGTCATCAACGTGATCGCCCGGAGATACGGACTCACGCGGAATCCGGCCCTCGCGTAGCGGATCGCTGGCCCAAGGACATCGGCGAGCGTCAGATGGCCGTATCGATCGATCGCCGTCGCCCAGCCCAGCAGCGTACCGCCGACGGCGACAGACAGATGACCGGTCTCGTTCTTCCCGCCCGCCACCTTGTGATCCAGCGTCCCTGGCAGCGCTTCGAACATATCT
>JBDTVB010000296.1:0-3685 GCA_040007415.1 Anaerolineaceae bacterium | reverse complement strand
CCTAAGAGACGAGCGTGCGCCCCACCACAACGTACATCGGGTCGCCGCCCGTCCCTGGGCTGAGGTCGTGCGCCTGGGCGGGCGCGAATCGTCCGCAGAGCCGGAAGTAGAGCGCGATCAGGTCGGCATGCTCCCGGTCCCCGAGCGCCCGCCAGATAGCCACGGCCTTCGTAGGGAACAACCGGTTGGAGTAGGCTACCGCGAAGGGTGCGCCCGCCTTAAGCACGCGGCCGACTTCGGCGAACACCTCGTTTGGGCGCGTCAGGTACTGCACCGACACCGTCACGATCGCAGCGTCGAATTGCTGATCGACGAACGGCAAGATCGGGTCCCGATTGAGGTCCTGCACCACGCGTTCGGTAAGCCGGGGATTCTCGTCCAGCTCTTCCGCGTTCATCCCCAACCCGGCGACATGCCGAAGCTTGAGCGAAGACGGAAGGTGCGAGACCCAGCTCGTCATCAGGTCGAGCACGGTGCCGTCTTGAGGTATCAGGTCTCCGTAAAACTGGGAGAGGGCCTCAATCGCGGCATCGTCGATGTGTGTTACGAGCTTCGGCTCAACGTAGAAGGCGGAATCGTCCGATTCGTCGATCCGGCCGAAGTGCTCGGGCTTGAGAGGGTTTCCAGATGCCCCGGTCACCCCGCGGAGACTGCGCCGGCCGAGCCCTGGGTAAGGACCGAATCATAGAAACGAGCCCTCGGGTGCCCCACGATGATTCCCTCCGGCATCTTGCCGCCGTGCGCACGCTTGAAGCTTTCCGATTGAGTCCAGGCAAGGAACGCCTCGCGCGATTCCCAGGTGGAGTGCGAGATGTAGTCCCCCGCCTCATCGCCCTTGAGCAAGGCGAAGTGAACGAACCCAGGGTTGCCGGTGAGATAGCTGTCGCGCGTACGCCAAACCTCTTCGAACTCGGCACCCCTCGACGGGTCAACCTGGAACCGGTTCATTGCGATAAACACGATGGGCACTCCGGACGGTGGATTCCCCCTAGCATAGTGCACGCGATGGATCCCGCATGACCCTGGAGGTTGGGGGCGGATCCTCGGGCGCTGGCAGCGAGCGGCGGCAGGCTAATGGACCGTCCAGGGGAGTGTCTACGCAGCCTACCTAATAGAGCCCTGGCACCAGCCGCCAGCGAACTTGGCCCGCGTACGCCCCGTAATCGCCGGATTCGGTCAGCACCCGCTCCTCGGCCCGGATCCGCAGCAACTGAAAACCGGTGATCACCGCAAGCAGGACGGCATTCAAGGCGGACGGGTTGGCAAGGAGGAAGCCTCCCATGGTGATGGAGTGCGAGAAATAGATCGGATGCCGCACGATCCGGTAGGGCCCCCGCGTCTTGATGCCGCGGTTTGCGGCGACGACGCCGAAGCTGCGACCCAGCGACCAGAAGCCGTAGCACGTGAGCGTGAGCCCCAGCATTTGCACCACCGTGCCGAACACCAGCACGCCGCCAGGGGCGCCGCCGGACGGCTGCAGTGCGAGCGGTAGCCATCCTCCGAGCGATGCGACGATCCAGTCGCCGGGCCGGACGCTGGTCACGTACGACCGGCGGCGGGCAAGGAACACGCCAACAAGCAGAGCCTGTTCTACCGCAAAGAACACGCTTGTCACATCGTGATCGATGAAGACGTGGCGCGCGTGGATGTAGAAGAAGAAGGCCGAAAGAACGACCAATGCGGCGTCCTGGGTCATGGAGCCGAGGCGCCGGAAGTACCGCAGGCGCTCGATGCGGCCGCTGGTGGACGAAGTTACAGACTCGGTGACCAAAGGGGCGTCTCCCGCGCAGGAATGCACCTAGAACATCGGCTGAGACCGGCGGACCGGATAGCCCGGCCGGCCCTGTGGATGAGCCTCCTGCGGCCGTATCTAAGGATATGAAGGACGTAGTGAGTGGCGCGAATCAGGAAACGGGGGTTCCGGGTGATGAACGAGTGAACGTCGGGTGACGGGCCTTTAGTGACGCGCAGGAAGGACGACTGTCCTAATAGCTTCACCAACGGAAGCGTCCGGCGACAAACCGGCCAACTGATGGAGGCCACCCCTGAGAGGGGGACCACCAGTTGCGCGGCCGGTCTCAACCGGTCGGCGCCATGTGGTGACGCATCAACAACCTGGGGCATCACCCCGCAACCACGGAAAAGGTAGGAGAAGAACCATGACGAAGATCAAGAATTGGACGCTCAACAAGGTCGCTGCTATGCAGACCCGCACCGACGAAGAGGGCCAGGGCCTGGCTGAATACGGCCTCATCCTGGCGCTCATCGCCGTCGCCTGTGTCCTCGCGCTCGGCGCGCTTGGTACCGGCATTTCCGGTACCCTCGGTTCGGTCACCGGCAACCTCTAGGTCTCCAAGACTAGACCGAAGGGGTGGAAGGCTTCGCGGCCTTCCGCCCCTTTCCTGCACTCATGACAGGCGGCTGTCGGAACTGGAGCATCGGATGATTCGCCTTCGCCGCCACTTGGCGCAAATGAATCCTGTACGGGCCACGCGAGTTGGGCTTCGCCGCCTTCGGTCAACAGAGACCGGGCAAAGCCTCGTCGAGTTCGCGATGGTGCTCCCGCTTTTCCTGGTCCTGCTGTTCGGTCTTGTCGATTTCGGCAGGGCGTTTTATTCGTGGATGCTGATTACGAACGCCGCTCGAGAAGGAGCGCGCACCGGTGCAGTCCAGAAGGACTGGGCCAGCATGAAAACCGCAGCCTACGACAGCATGTGTAATCCATACCCGGGCAATTGCTCACTTGATACAACCAAAATGGTGCTTGCCTCCAGCGGCGTACAAGGCGCGCGTGGCGGCCAGGTGAGCGTCGACATCACCTACGCATTCACCTATGCCACTCCGCTGGGGAACATCATCGCCCTGCTGCCTGGTGGAGGCAGCCTGGCCACGCCAGTGCTTAAAGCCCATTCGGCGATGCGCCTGGAGTAGCGCCGAGCAACCACGAAGTGGCGGAAAGATGGGACGGGCGCCAGCTCGTCCCTTTGACGTTCCGCAAGCTCCACGATCGTCGACCTTCGAGCGAGCGGAGAGCGAGTCTGGGCTGAAACAGCGTCAGGCACTGCGGAGCGTAGGCCTTTGCGCCGAACTAGTGAACAACGTGCGTATGTCCGGTCATCAGGCCGCCGCGCACGGTTCGGCACCAGCCCAGGGCTGATTCGGACCGCCCACCATTCAAACCTCGCCGCGCGGGGCAAGAACCAGACTACAGCCGGGCGTTCCCCCGGCCGATATTGCAAGGGGAGGACAGAACATGGCACGACAAATTGCAGCAGCTACCAGTGGGTCCAGTCGAAATCGCGGTGTGCTCATGCTCGCCGCCGTGTTCGGCATTCTCAGCGCGCTCCTCGTGTTCGCGTTCCTGAGCAGCCGCGGCGGCGACGCCACCACGGACAGTGCGTTCACGGCGGGCGCAGCGGAGTCCGTTGTGGTGGTTACTCGCAACGTGAACGTAGGCGAAAAGGTGACGAGCGATATGCTCGGCCTCAAGTCATACCCGGCTGGCGCGCTCCTCACCGGATACGTCGCGAGCAAGGATATGGCGACGCTGGTTGGCAAAGTCGCCACCGCTCCTCTCTTTGAAGGCGAACAGGTGATCGCCGCAAAGGTGAGCACCTACGAGGGCCAGAACACACTCGCATGGAAGATCCCGGACGGGATGCGAGCCCTGACCCTGCAGGTTCCC
>JBDTVB010000295.1:0-3705 GCA_040007415.1 Anaerolineaceae bacterium | reverse complement strand
CTACGGCTGGCCAGTTAGGGACAACGTCGCGAGGCTGAAAGACGCTCCCGTGGCTTGCTAACAGAGCGAAGAAGCGGTGCCGAACGATGCCTCGGCAACAACCTCAGTCCAGTTCGGCTCTAACGGTTTTCCAACTCCTCTCCAGCTTCCGTTCACCGGCCGGACACGCCTTGGGGCTTTCTTCATGTTCGCGGGGGCCAACGGGTGAACGCGCCACAGTTCTGTAACCCGCCTGTTCACAACTGTACCCGGTTGTTGCCGCGGTTGGACGCCGAAGTCCTCAGAGAGACCCGGCTGGCAGCTCGCCAGTACGCCGCGGGTCTCCGTCTGGGAGGACGGCATGGCGGGGTTCGAAGTTTCACGCGCCGGGTCACTCGTAGGCATGGCCCGCGAGTGGCGATTCAGCAGATATGTGCCTCTCTACCTCGCGGGGATCGCCGCCGCCGCGGCGCTCGGCGTCGGCCTGACGATGCAGCTGAACGGCGGCGACCCGGCTATCGGCCGCGGCCTACCTGCCGTGAGCGACGCCGCACCCGCGCCCGCCATTGAGGTGCGCTGGGCAGACATCCCACCGATCAACACTCACCTGGATGCAGGCGAAATCGAGACGGACCTGCCGGAGGCGGTTCTCCTTGCTTTGCACGGCTACGCTGCGCCGAACGTTGCTATCGTCCCCGTCGCGCCGGCCCCGGCCGCCGATCCCGCGCCTGCCCTGATCGCCCCGGCGGCGCCTCCCGCGGCAGCCGCCATCGTTCCGGTAGCTCCCATCGCTGCCAAGCCCGTGGCGCAGCCAGAATCGGCGCCCGCCCCGGCGGCTCCGCCAGCGCCTGTGGAGAAGAGTGACTTCTACGTGCCAGCCGTCCCCGGGGGCGCGCTAAGCAACCTCGAGCAGCGACTGTTCGCCGGGATGAACAACGAGCGGGCCGCAGCCGGGCTGCCAGCCCTGAGCTATGACGCGGGTCTCACGAAGGTCGCCCGCACCCGCGCCCAGCAGATGGCGGACCAGGGCTACTTCAGCCACGTGGATCCCGCCGGGTACTCCATGTACACCGCGCTGCTCAAGCACTTCGGGTACACGAGCTACGCATGGGCCGGCGAGAACCTGGCGATGAACAACGCCGCCGCAGCGGAGGCTTCTGAGCGCTCACTGACGTCGCTGATGAACAGCCCGACGCACCGCGCGAACATTCTTGCGAACGACTTCTTCCGGGTGGGCGTTGGCGAAGTGACGACCGCCGATGGGCGCCACATCTTCGCGATGATCTTCCTGGGCTGAGCGAGCACCCCCGGCCAATCGATGCGGTGCAGGCTGCTGCGGCGGAGATTCTGCGCCAGGCCGGCTGGCGAGGATCGGGCCGTGGTGAAGGCTGAGCGGTGAGCGGCGACTGGGCCGCTCCCGATGCGATCGAAGGCCCCCCGGGCGGCAAAGCAACTTCTTGTTAGCCTCGCTAGTGATAAACATGGTCAGCGGATGTTGTATTGATGTCATCTCTGGCCGGCGCGCGCGAGCACAGGAAAGACGCTGAAGTGTTACTCCTGCTTGGGCTGATTCTCGCGCTCGGGCTGGTTCTGCGCATCGTTTTCTGGTACGGGTTGGTGACGGTCGACCCGTATGCCTATGCCGACTCGGCGGCCAGCATCGCCCGATGGAAGCCCGTCTTCAGCCCGGATATCGTCGGCAACCTCTACTACACGCAGTACATCCGCTTGTCCCTGACGGTGCCGGCCGCGGCCGTGTACCGGGTGTTCGGCCCCGGTGAGGTGGTCTCGACGGTCGTCCCAATCGCCGCGTCTCTCGGCATCGCTGTCATCGCGTTCGAGCTTGCTCGGCGGGCTGGCGGGAGCCGTGCCGGCCTCATCGCCGCCTTTCTGGCGTGCGTGTTCCCCATCAATGTCATCAACTCCACCCAGTTCTTGCCGGATACGATGATGGCCTTTTTCACAGGGCTGACGATGCTGCTCTTCCTGAACGGCTTGGACGGCAGCACGCGAAGGCAAAGGGTGCTGCTCTACTTTGCGACCGGTGTCGCCTGGGCCCTTGCTTTCTACGGAAAACAGACGGCTGTCGCGGTGGCGATTCCGTTCGCCCTGCTTGTCTTCGCCCGACGTCGTTTTCACGGGGAGTTCATCGCCGGGATCACCGGGGCGCTCCTAATCCTGGGAGCTGTCCAGCTCCTCCTGATGAGCCTCGGGGGCTCGTTTCTTGAGGACATCCGAACGGTGGTCGGCGAGGGCCGCAACGTGCAACCGGGGGCACTCGGCTACACGGACCTCGATCTCAGCTATATCAAGGATTTCATCGAAGATCCGATGTTCATCCCGACGACAATCCTTTTCGGCATCGGAATGGTGACCATCATCGCCGCGGAGGGATGGCGGGGCTTCGTTCGGGGGAAATCGTTCCCGCTCCTGGTCCTGGTGGTTGGGCAGTACGTCTACTTCGAATTCTTGATGCGCCTGCCGTCGCTCTACTCGTGGTGGAAGGAGCCGCGTTACGTCCTCTCCATGCTTATCCCGATGTTTGCGCTCACGGGGATCGGGCTTTCCCGCTGGCTCGATCTACTGGGCGGAGGAGCGCGGCGGGTTACGGTCATCTACGTCATCGGCGGTCTCCTCTTTGCCACAGGAGTGAGCATCAGCACCGTGCGGAATGACCACGCGTACTGGCGCGAACACCGGATCGACGCAGTCGTGATCGAACTCGCGGATGCGATCGGGCGCGAGCCGCCGGCGTTGGTCTTCACATGGGACGATGACCTCGCGCGCTACCTCAGTTTCCACCTCGGGCTGGATCGGACCACCGTCTACGAGCGCAACCGAAACGAGGGGCTCGTGAGGAATCGGTTCGACCCGAACGATGGGCGCGACCTCGTGGAGCCGGGGAGCCTGGTCGTGGTGAACGAAGGTCAAGACCGTCCGGGCCTGCCGACCGCCGTGCCTGCAAGTTGGCGCCAGGTGTGGGAGAAGCCGGGCGTGCTAAAGCTCTACAACGTGCCGAAGCCGCAGCCCTAGGGCTGCGTAGCGGCCCCTCTCGCACGTCGCCACCATGCGCGGCGAAGAAACGTAGCTGGTGACTCGCACGGAAACGAAACGGACGACAACGCGGATCAGGGAACAACCGGTTCCTGGAACGCTTCTGCGTAGAACTGGAGGTATTCCGGAGTACGTGCGATCCAGTATTCCTGTAGATGGCCGCCGTCGCCTTCGGAGAAGGCATGAGGGATGCCGCGCGCGGTGAGCGTGTGATCGAGGAGCTCCACTGCCGGGCGCCAATCGTCTGCGTCGCCAACATCGAGCCAGATCCGCGGGGCGCGGGCTGGGTCCACATTGCGCGCAATCTCGATGGGGTCATACAGAGGGAAGTCCGACTCAGAGATGGCGGGGCTTTCGATCCCCGCGTAGTCCGGCAGTGACGGGCTGTGGGCCCCGACGATGGAGAAGACTTCCGGGTGCGTCAAGGCGAGGTAGAGGGCGCCAGAGCCGCCACGGGAGAGCCCGCCGACCGCGCGCTGAGAGGCCTGGGGGAAGGTCCGGTAGGACTTATCGATGAAGGGGATGAGGTCATTGATGACGTAGTCGGCCCAGGGTTCACCTTCGCCCGTCAGGCTGTTGGCCCAATACCCGCGTCCCCCCTCGGGCATCACGATAATCATCTGCCAAAGCTGGCCCGCCTCCATCCGTTCGGCGGCCGTTCGCGGAAGACCA
>JBDTVB010000294.1:0-3706 GCA_040007415.1 Anaerolineaceae bacterium | reverse complement strand
TCTCCTACATTGTGGGCGCAGACGGTGCGAAGACTCGCATCCTTGAGCCTCACACCCTCGCCGACGGGGACACCCTCCTGCTAGGGGACGCCAGGTTGACGTACATTGAGGTGGATCGTGGCGAAGACCACTAGCGTAAGGGTCGTCGCATTGATTGCTATGGGAATGCTGCTGGGCGTGGGGTGGGTTGAGCGCACGCCGCACACAGCGTCGGCAGCAAACGAGTTAAAGGTATCCCTTGTTGGCGAGGTGCAGAGCGAACAGTACCCTACGGTGGAGTTCACGCTCTCGGTGGTTGACGCCACGACAGGTCGGCCGGTCACTGAACTGGGCGGAGACGCGGTGGAGGTTACGGACGAGAGCGGACGGCTTCAGACATTGGACGTCACGCCGTTGTCGAACGGGAAAGTGACCGCCGCTTACGTCCTGCTCATAGACACCGGTAGCGCGATGGCCCCGTATATGACGAGTGCAACCGAGGTGGCGCGGGGATTTATCGCGCAAATGGGTCCAAGCGACGTTGTCCGAGTGGTCAAGTTCAACGAGGGCGTTGATGACAGCGGGACGAACTGGGTGCGGCGAGATGATCCCAACCTCGCCGCCCAAGTTTCGAATCTCACGGCAACCGAACGGGCATCCCTGGTTCGACCTGCGCTCATTCGGGCGACAGAGATCGCTGCAACCGCCCCAGACGGCTACGCCCGACGAGCAGTGGTCGCGCTGGTCGGCACTGACGGCGTTCGAACGGAACCTGGGCTCACTATCGATACCTTCAAGGCGAGCATCCGAGCGACAACTTTCGCGTTCGGTTTCGGCAACCCACCGACTGGGCACGAGGAACTCACCTTCTTTCTCGAAGAAGTGAGAACGTACACAGGCGGGGGCTACCTGCCAATAAGTCAGTCCCGTGACTTGCAAGGCTCGTTCTCGAATCTCGTCGAGACGATGCGCCGCACGTGGCGGATTCGCCTGACCGCAGATTCTCTTCCTGACGGCATCGAGCACACCATCAAGGTCACTGTGAGGGACGCTCTGCAGCGGTCGGGACAAGAAGCGGCCTCATACAAGTCAGGACGGGTGGGAAGTGTCAGTCCAATTCAGTTCGGAGGGGTCGCCCCGGGCGACCAGGTCACTGGCGACCGGGACGTTGAAGTCACGATAGGGGGCAGCAAGCAATGGGCATCATGGACGGTTGACCTTTTCCGTGACTGCGACCCCACCTCTTGCAGCGCTGTCGCATCGTCCGAGAACCGGCGTCTAGATTGGAAGTTGGTCAGCGCGCCCCTCACTCAAGGTAACCATCAGCTCACTGCACGCCTCACGGTGTCAGACGGTCAGAGAGAGTTCGTGGACACACGCACTGTCAGGTTTAGGCGGGCCGGGAACAGTTGGAACTTCTTTGCTCCCGCGTTGGTTCTCGGAGCTGGCGCGGTGGCGCTCGTCGTGACGCTGGCACTCGTTAGGCTCCGAAGGAGTCGCATGGGGTAGGGAGTCTCGTTGCGGGAGCGGATCTGCCAACTTGACATGGGCAATCGACCTCATTGTAGGCAGATACCTCGGACATCAGGTCGACATCCGATAGGCACACCCCCTGCATCCTGGCCTCATTAGCGCACCACCACGCAGCCACCATCGCACCAAGGCCGTCGGGCCAAGCTCGTTATTTACAGGGGGATGGCACCGTGGCGAAGTGATGGTGTGTCTTCATTACTTGTCGGAGGGCGCGGATCCGACCGGCCCCACCGACAGATCGCGGTGTAGGCGGACCGCCGCCCCGCCGGCTAGGTGAGTCGCAGTCAGCGCGTTCCCAGTCCTTCCGTTAACGCTCCGCGGGAGGTCATCTCACGCACTAGAATACGGGACAAACTCGTGGAGCTTAGCCATGTCGTCATCCAGTTGGGAGTACCTGGTCTTGGAGATTGGAGCGAGGGCTGAAGAAGCCGAGCGCCTCCTTGGCGAGCGTGGCAGTGAAGGCTGGGAGTTGGTTGCCGTTGTGCCCATCGCTCGCGCACCAGAGCAGATGACGGTGTTTCTGAAGCGCCTGTCTACGGCGGACTCCCCCGGGGACCGAGTCGGGAACACTCAAGCAGGGGCGCCCGAAAGCGCACAGGGCGCAGGGGCGGAGGCGACCGAGCCACCGGAACCCGGTTTCAGCGTCGTGCTCACGGGTATCCGTGGAGAGAAAGATGCCGTCGTGCTCGCACTCGCGCAGCTATGCCCGTGGCTGCACCTGAAGGATGCCAAGAGCATCGTCGAGTCGCCGCCAGCAACTGTTGCCGTGGACCTTGGGGAAGACGAGGCTGCAGTCCTGTGCTTGGCCCTTATTGAGATTGGGGCAGCGGTCGAGGTGAGGGGCGCATCCGCGACATGAACGCGCCCGCCGGGACTCTCCCTATTGTCCCGGAATCTGCTCTCGGTGTGACGGGGCTCGCAGTGGTCGTCGAGCGATGGACACGGCCTCGTGCTGAGCGGCGCGGTATCGCATGTTTTCTGCTTAGATCATGCCGTCGGCGGTGGCCAGGACAAGGCGGGGGTTGAGAAACTCGGGGTCGACTTCGATTGCGCGGGACGAAGACAGGAACTGCGGATGCTGGTTGGGCCAATTGGTGCCTCCAAACGAAAAGCGCCGAACACTTAGGCTCGGCGCTCGGAGGCGCTCACTAACGCTGTTTTGTCGGAGTCAGCATACCACGCTGTTGGATCACCAGCGTTCGGACAACTGCGGAGAACTTGATTCCCTACGCGAGTTTGACGTTGACTGCGTTTGGGCCCTTCTTGCCCTCCACGACATCCGAGGAACTGGATTGGTCGGCGTCATCCTGAAGCTCGCGATCGTCAGCGGTCTTCGTACGGAATCGTTGCCCGTCATGGCCACGCTCGTCACCAACGTTGGCGTTCGTTTCCTTTTCGCCCGTCAACACACCTCCGGCCGCGAGTCTACGCCGCGAAGCCAACGCGAACTGCGCCATCGCGATTAGGCGAGCTCGGTGATCGCCGCCGCATAATTCGCCATCCCAGTGGCGAGCGAGGCACCGATGGCCGCATCGATAACGCCCAGGCCATCAACGATCTGCCCAGCGCGGAGGGTTATCTTCTGGAACTCATCGGTTTGCTTTAGCGTGTTCAGATTGTTGGCCTCGCCACGAAGTAACACAAAGCCAGCAAGATCGCCTCCATGTACCGTCAAGAGGACCGGTTCGAAGCTCTCGATCGTCCCTGCCTGCTGAAGCCGCGCGTAGTACGCCAACGCATCGTTGAAGACCTGTAGGCCCTTCATCTCTCGCCCGCGCACTGGCTGTCCCCATCCCACGAAAATCGCTGCGTCTGCCATCGCTTATCTCCTTATGCCGTATTTCGTGCGCAACCTACGCGCTTCGGCTCCCGCCTGTCAACGAAATCATTGGGGTTTGTCGTGGACGCCGTGCGGCCGCTGGGCGCCACTCGGTCTTCGTGCGGTACCCGCCCGTCCGAGACGCGATCAAGCCATAGTGATCTGCCGTCCTCCATGGATTATTGGTGGCCTGCCGCTTAGGCGGCGGGCCGGGCGCGACTTGCCGGGACGCCGCTAGGGTGCGATTGCGCCGAGGTTCTTTCCGACGGTGGCCACGAAGATCACGCAGTCGCCCTGGTTTTTGAACGAGTTACCTGCGCTATCGACGAACGTCTTGCTTCTACCCATTTCCGGGCGCGGCACCGCGGGCACCGG
>JBDTVB010000293.1:0-3709 GCA_040007415.1 Anaerolineaceae bacterium | reverse complement strand
GAAACGATGGCGCGGCCGGGGGCGCGCTTCGGGCGCGCGGTCCGGTGGGCTTCGCGTTGCCGGGACGCGCCGGAGCAGCGCCCCGCGACGCAGGCGGGGAAGGGGGAACGGCCGGGCGCGAACGTGGCGGCGGGCCGGCCGGCCTGGTCGAGCCCGACCGTAAGGGTGCGCCTGCGGGACGTGGCGGCCCGGGTGACTTCGGGGCGAAGCGAGACGAGCGAACGGGCGTAGGCGTTTGCACCGCTGTCTCGGCGCGCTTGCCAGCGGCGTAGAGGGCGTCGACCTCCTCCGCGGTCAGTTCGCGGAAGGCGCCAGACCCGAGGTCACCGAGCAGCAGTGGCCCCAGGCGAATACGGCGCAGCAGGAGCACCTGGCGGCCCAACGCCTCTACCATGCGCCGGATCTCGCGGTTGCGGCCCTCCTTCAAGGTGATGACAAGCCAAGAGGCGGCCCCTTGGGAGTCTTCTCCCTGTGCGGATGCAGGGGCTACGGCTGGACGAACCGCGGCCGCGCGAAGCCGCTCACCCTCGCTTTCGATGCCGCGCACGAGCCGCTCCAGGTCGCGCTGGCTGGGCATCGAATCGATGCCGACGAGGTACTCCTTCTCAACTTCGTAGCGTGGGTGCGTGAGGAGGTCTGTCAGGTGACCATCGTTGGTCAAGATGAGAAGGCCTTCGCTGTCGCGATCGAGGCGGCCCACAGGGTGAAGTTGAATGTCGCCAATGGGGACGAGATCCAGCACGATCTCGCGGTCCATCTCGTCCCGAGCGGTTGTGATAAAGCCGGAGGGCTTGTTGAGAACGAAGTAGCGGTAGCTTTCCTTGACTACGGGGACGCCATCGACCGTGACTTCGTCGGTTGCGAGGTCCGCACGGGCGCCAAGGGTGTTCATGACCTCGCCATTGACGGCGACGCGGCCGCTGAGGATCAGTTCCTCGGCGACGCGGCGCGAGGAGACGCCGGCGTTGGAGAGGATCTTCTGGAGCCGTTCAACTGCCAAGGTCAGACTTCTTTCGATAGCGACGCCAGGCGGGAGCGGCGCCGAGAATGGCGGCCACAGCAACGGCGGCAGCCACCATCCACAGTATCGAACTACCGCCTTCCCCGCGATCTACTGCAAGCTGGGCCTTTTCAGGCGCTGCCTGGGGGAGGCTGGGCGCGTTCTCGCCCTTCGTGACGGGCGTCTTCAGAGCAGGGAATTCGTTCTTTTCACCGGGGGTTGGGTGCAAGGTGATCGCCCAGTTGGCGCCGTCTGGGTCGCCGGTGAGCGTGCGGTTGCCGAGCGATTCTCCGGCTGGCGGCGCTGGCGGTGGTGGGTCGAAGACCGAGTCGTCATCGCCGTACGACACCACGTCGGCCTCGGTGCCATCGGGGGCGATCAGGCGAATCGTGTCTCCGCTGTTGTTTAGCCCGGCGCCGATTTCACCGTCCGCAAGCCGCACCGCGGCGACCCCCGGCGGGAGTTGGACGGACTTCGCGGCGACGACGAGGTAGCTGCTTGCGGCGATGGTGACGGGAGGGAGTGGGTCGGACTCTCTACTGTCACCGATGCTCCAGCCGGCGAGGGAGATCGGTTCGGCGGTGGTGTTGACGATTTCCACCCATTCGAACGGGGAGTCGCGGCCCGTCTGTTCGGGATCGCTGAGAAACTCCGAGATTCGCAACCCGGTGATAGCTACCGCGCCCGCGGATTCAGCGGCGAAGACGGACTCTACTCGCGGCTGAGAGGGTGGTGAGCTGCGCACGGTCGCCCGCGGGACGGCGACTCCGCCGGCCGCTGGCGAGGGCTCGGCGACGGCGGGCGCCACCGTGGTCTGCGCAGTGGGCGGCGGCTCGCTCGATTGCACAAAGAGCGCGTCATCAAAGAACGCGCTGGCCGAACCGTCTGGCCGCAACGTCAGGCGGACGCGAACGGAGCGAGCATCCGGCGGGGCCTGGACTGGGCCGGTGGCGATGGCTGCCCACTCACCGGAAGTCGCGAGGTTGCTGTCATCCTGGGAGATCGCGGTGCCGCTGCCGTCATCCGCCGCGTACCAGCTCAGGCGGAGGAAGGCGTCGGCGGTGCCATCTACTCGCGCCTCGGCGGAGGCTTCGTACCACCCTCCCGGTTCAATGCCAACCACCTCATAGAGCCATTTCGTAGACGCCGTGGCCGATTCGAGCGTGGCCGCGAAGTGCCCACGGAAGGCGTCGGGCGTGATGCCCATTGTCCCGCCGAACTTGCTCCAGCCCACGGGCCGACCGTCCAGGACGTCTTCGAAATTGCCGTTGAGGAGGAGCCCACCGAAAGCCTCGATGGAGCCGGTTCGTGGCGTAGCGGTGGAAGGGGCCGTTGTGGAGGTCCGCGTGGGCGTAGCCTGTTTTGGAGGCGTGGGGGTGCGAGTTGCAGTCGCGTCCTTCGGTGGCGTGGGCGTACGCGTGGGAGGGGGCGTGCGCGTCGGCGTCGGGGTCTTCGTGGCCGTGGCGACATTCGCAGTTGGATTGCCTGGCACGGCCGTGGCTGTGGGAGTTGGGGTGTCACCGCCAGCCACGGTGGGAGTCGCCGTGACGGTTGGTGGAGTGGCGGTCGCGGTCGGTTCGGGTGTCGGGGTTGGCGTGGGAGGAGGAAGCGATTCGTTCAGGGATGCCGAATCTACGAATATTCCGGCAGGCGGCGCCGAACCGCTGAACTCGACTTGGAACAGCGCGCTCTCAGCGGTTCCGGAAGCGGATCCCGAGACCGAGATAGCCGTGAAGGCACCTGTCATGATGCGGGTTTGGCTGAAGAATTCGAGTTCGCCAGCGAGGGCGTCTAGAAAGACGATGCGAATCGTCACAGAGACTGTCGCCGGGGCGGAGACGGAGATGGATGCGTTGTAGGTTGCCCCCGCGACCGCAGAGACCGGCTGGCGGAGCCGACCAACACCGGCGGAGAGCGTGAGGGCTGTAGATGAGCCTGAGAGGGCCGTGGATGACTGTGTGGCGGACATGCCAGAGACATTCCAGTCCGCCGGAGCACTGCCGGTCCAATCATCGAAGCCTGCGTTCTGAAGCAGCTGTGAGGCGTCGGCCTGGTTCGCGCTCGGAACGCTGATTAGCGCGAACATTGCGATGCTGAAGAGTACGAGGAGAACCGTTAGCCGCGCCACGGGGCGGGATGCTACACAGATCGGCGAGTGGATTCAATTGCGACAGGCCCTGCACGGGGCACATAACCGGCTCATGTCGTAGCATTTCCGACAAAGCGTTTATATGTGCCTGCGCATCGTCGGCACTCAGGAGTAAGACATGATCCGTATCCGGCTTCGGCGCACTGGCAAGAAGCATCGCCCGTCATACCGGTTGGTGGTGGCTGATAAGCCCTCCAAGCGCGATGGCGCGTTCCTCGAAACTCTCGGGTCCTACGATCCGCACGCAGACCCGCCCCTTGTGACTCTGGACGCGGAGCGCGTGAAGTCGTGGATCGGCAAGGGCGCGCAGCCCTCCGAAGCGGCTGAGAAGATCCTTCGCCGCGCTGGCGTGATTACGACTCCGGCGCCGGTCCGCAAGGTGGTTGCCCCTGTTGTTGCTAAGGCACCTGCCGCGGCGCCCGTGGTAGCCGCCCCGGCGCCCGTCGCGAAAGCCCCTGTTGTGGTAGCTGAGCCCGTTGCTGAAGCTCCTGTTGCGGTAGCTGAGCCCGTTGCTGAAGCTCCTGTTGCGGTAGCTGAGCCCGCTGCTGAGGCTGTTGCTG
>JBDTVB010000292.1:0-3709 GCA_040007415.1 Anaerolineaceae bacterium | reverse complement strand
AAAGGCGCAAGTCATGAGTACCAGCAGTAAGGCTCATTCGTCCGATTTGGCGGGGAACCCCTATCGCGATCGATGGACGTGGGACGAGGTTTTTTGGGCCTCACACTGCATCAATTGCTACCCGGGCAACTGTCCTGAACGCGTCTATGTGAAGGATGGCAAGGTCGTTAGAGAGGAAGCCGCAGCGGCGTTTGAGACAATCATGTCTGGTGTGCCCGACATGAATCCGATGGGCTGCCAGAAGGGCGCCGGCTGGTCGCGCATGCTGGAAGGCCCAGAGCGCGTCCTCCATCCCCTGAAGCGAGTGGGCGAACGCGGCTCCGGGAGATGGGAACGCGTCAGCTGGGATCAGGCGGCCACGGAGATCGCCGATTCGATCCTCGATGCAGTTGAGAGCATCGGCCCCGAATCAGTCATCGCACCCTCGGGAGGAAGCTTCGGCACCTGGGGAGCCGCCGGCCGGGGCCGCTTCCTCGGGCTCATCGGCGGGATCGCAACCGATGTCAACGGCGAAGTGAACGACTTTGCCCCTGGCCACTACCTGACGTTCGGGACTTTTGACCCGGTTGGAAGCGTCGACGATTGGTTTCACTCCGAGCTTGTCCTCATCTGGTACGGAAACCCCAACTACACCCGCATTCCCCATGTCCACTACCTGAACGAGGCGCGCTACAACGGGGCGGAGATCTACGTGATCGCGCCGGACGTGTCTCCGTCAACCATTCACGCCGACTACTTTGTGGCAGTGAAGGCGGAAACCGATGCCGCCCTCGCGCTTTCGCTGTCTCAGGTCGTCCTCGACGAGGGGTTGATGGATACGCAGTTCGCTCGCGAGCAGACCGACCTCCCGCTCCTCATGAACTCAGTGGCCAATCGTTTTCTTCGCCAGTCGGACCTGGAAGAGGGCGGCAGTGACGAGCAGTTTTACGCGTGGGACACGGTGAGTGACGCGCTCGTTCCCGCACCGCGCGGGAGCCTGTTCTGGGGCGACGTGGTTCCTGCGCTGGAAGGGAGATTTACCGTTGAGACTCGGCAGGGTCCGGTCACCTGCGAGCCGGTCCTCGACCTCATCCGCCGACGATTGACCGAATACACGCCGTCGCGGGCCGCTGCGATTACCGGCGTCCACCCGGAAACCATCCGCAGCCTGGCGAGGAAGGTTGCACGCCGCCGCACGAACATCATCGGCTCCCTCGGCAACGGCAAGTACTACCACGGTGATCTCGTGGAACGGGCGGAGCTCCTGCTCCTTGCACTCACCGGCAACTGGGGCAAACACGGCACGGGCGTTCGAGGATGGACGAGCGGCTTCTTCGATGGGAGCCTGACGCTAGCGGCGAAGGTCCACAGGGGACCCGGTGATGTCGTCGCCATGCTTGATGGGCGTGAGCGTGCGATGGAGCTCCGCCTCGCTGATGACCCCACTCTGACACCGGCGCTGGTCGCCATCGAGGGGGCGAAAGCCTCCTCAGCGACAGGCCGCGGGGGGATGTTTCCCCCAGTGTTCTACTGGTACTGGCACGCCGGCTACCGGGATGCTTGGCGAAACGCCGCGTGGCACGACCCCAGCATGAAACGCCCATTCGAGGAGTACTTCGATGAGGCGGTCGAAAGTGGGTGGTGGAAAGGGGTAGATTACCCGCGTCCAAATCAGCCCCCGCGGGTGCTCATCGAATGTGGTGGCAATGTGATCCGACGCACGCGCGGAGGAGGGCGGCGTCTCCTCGAGCACCTCTGGCCCCAACTGGAGGCGATCGTCACGCTCGATGTCCGCATGAGCGCGACCGCGCTCTATTCCGATTACGTCCTGCCCATCGCGCAGCAGTACGAGAAGATCGGCTTCGGAACGCCCACGACACACGTCATGCACGTGACCTTCAGCGACAAAGCAGTCGAACCCCCCGGGGAGGCGGTGGACGAATGGGAGGCTTTCGGCCGCCTCGCCGCGAAACTCGAAGAGCGGGCCAAGGCGCGGGGCGTCCAGCCCTATACCGACAGTCGTGGCGGCGCTCACGACCTCTCGGCGGCGTACACGGCATACACCCGAGGCGGGCTCTTCAATGATACCGAGGCGATGGCCGACGAGATGTTGCGCGACAGCGGAGTGACCGGTGGGCTGCCGGCAGATGCCAGCCTTGAGGGCATCCGGGAGAAAGGGTTCTACCGATTCCAGGGCACCGGTATCTCGCCCAAGGCGCTGGCGCAGGCGACAGACCCGCAGCCAGACGAAACGTTCACCCCATTCCGGAACCACGTGGAAAAGGGCGAACCCTATCCCACCCTCACTCGACGTGCGCAGTTCCTCATCGAGCACCCCTGGTTCATCGAGGCAGATGAGCACCTCCCCACCTACAAGGCGCCGACGAACGCTGGCGGGGCATATCCGCTCCGCCTGACAAGCGGCCACAACCGCTGGAGCATCCATGCCATCAACATCACGAACGAGCTGATGCTCGGCACGAATCGCGGGACGCCCCACCTCGTGGTGAATTTCGTGGACGCCGAGCGGCTGGGGATCGCAGACAACGATATGGTTCGTGTGTACAACGATCAGGGTGAGTTCAGAGTGCCGGTGTTAGTCTCACGGGGCGAGGCTCCGGGCCAGGTCATGATGTACAACGGCTTTGAACCGTACCAGTTCCCGAACTGGGAAGGCCCAAACGACGCAGAACCGGGGATGATCAAATGGCTCCATCTGGCCGGTGGCTACGGGCACCTGCAGTACTGGATCACTGAATGGCAGCCCTCAGCAGTCATGCGAGGCACGCGCGTGGCGATCGAGAAAGCCTGATCGCCGCGTGCCCAGTTTGCTCAGCGATGACTTTCACTGGTGCCGATATGGCCGACGCGTAGCCCGGAGAGTCGGCTGAGGTTTGTGTCCCACCTGACTGATCGCTCCCGAAACCCGTGATTCGCCCTGAACCCTGACAGAAGGTCGTGAGGGCTGCTCAGCTTAGCGCTTGAAGACGAGGATATTCACCCCGCCGATTCCAGCGTTGTGAATCAAGCCGACCTTCGCGTCCCCGCCCTTGACCTGGCGCGGGCCGGCCTCACCTGTGAGTTGACGGAAGATCTCGGTGACCATCGCCGCGCCGGTCGCCCCGATCGGGTGACCGCGGGAGATCAAGCCCCCATCCGTGTTGATGGGGATGTCGCCGTTGATCTCGGTGCGTCCTTCCCAGACGGCGCGCGCCCCTTCGCCCTTGCTTACGAGCCCGAGGCCTTCGGCAGTGAAGATCTCGCCGGGGCTAAATGCGTCGTGCACTTGGGTAACGTCTACGTCTTCCGGCCCGATGCTCGCACGTTCGTAGGCCTGGCGAGAGAGACGCTCGACCTCGCCCGTGTTGGTTTCAGCGTCGCCTGCGGACTCATCCTTCGGCTGGAACTTGCCCGATCCCGTCGCCCAACCGGCGACCGTCATGGTGCGTCGCGCACTGTACTTGGCAGCCTTGTCTGCGGCACAAATGACGACGGCGGACGCGCCGTCGGTTGTTGGTGAACACTGCAGCAGGGTGATTGGGTCGGCGATCATGCGGGAGCCCATGACCTCTTCGAGCGTCGTCTCTTTCTGGTACTGCGCATAGGGGTTCATTGCACCATTGCGGTGTGACTTCACGGCCACCTGCGCAAACATCTCGGGCGTGGCATCGTAGTCAGCCATATAGCGCTGTGCCTGGAGCGCGTAGGTAGCTGGCATGACGGCGAGGCC
>JBDTVB010000291.1:0-3710 GCA_040007415.1 Anaerolineaceae bacterium | reverse complement strand
AGGGCGGATGCCCTACAAGGAGCGGCTCTATATCTTGCCGGAACTGATCGCCTTGCTCGTTCAGCACGGCCTGGAGGTTGAGCACACCTGGGGGGCACGGCGGGCCGTTGGGACCGCCGGCCACTGGAGATGGATGAGATCGAGATGATGGTCGTGGCCCGGCGCCTTCCAGGTGACATCACCAATCGGACCGGTACGGCCGACGTTCGCCCGGCCCGGCCACTGACGGGCACCGCTCAGGAGTAGCCGATGGAGAGCAGGTTCTCGACTGGCCGGTACAACTCCTCCAGGTAGGCGACATCGTCCTCCGCGAGGGTGATTTCCGTGGCCTCCACCAACTGGTCGAGTTGCTCGATTCGTGAGACGCCAACGACGGGAGCGATGATCTGGGGCTTGTTAAGGAGCCAGGCGAGCGCGATCTGCGCGGGCGCATGGCCGTATTTCTGGGCAACCTCAGCCACGCGGTCTGCAATTGAAAAGGTCATCTCGCCGCGATAGAGGCCCTGCGTGCGGACGCGGTCACCGCCCTGGGAGCGGTTGGTGGACCCCCCATCGAAACCGCCCTTGTAGGACCCGGTCAGGATCCCGCGGGCGAGCGGTGACCAGGGCATCAGGCCGACTCCCGTGCTCGAACAGTAGGGATTCATCTCCCGCTCTTCTTCGCGGTAGACGAGGTTGTAGTGGTTCTGCATCGAGACAAAACGCGTCCAGCCGTGCATCTGAGCTGTCAGCTGCAGCTCGGCAAACTGCCACGCGAACATGGACGACGCGCCGAGGTAGAGGACCTTGCCGGCCTTGACCACGTCGTGCAGCGCCTCGAGGGTCTCCTCGATCGGCACCCTGGCGTGCCCCGGGACGCCGTGAGGGTGCCGATGAATGACGAGGTGGTCGAGATACTCGAGACCAAGCCTTTCGAGGCTTGCATCCACGGCCTCCATGATGTGCTTTCGTGACAGGCCGCCCTGGTTCGCTCCACGTCCCATGGGCTGCGAGATCTTCGTGGCGATCACGTACTCATCGCGCGGCAGCAGTTCCCGGAGAAGCTGCCCGACCACTCGCTCGCAGGCGCCGAGGCCGTACACGTCCGCGCAATCGAAGGAGAACAGGCCGTGCGCGATCGCTGCCTGGAAGATCGGACGGGCGTCGTCCAGTCCCAGCGTCCAGTCACCCTGGTGACCGCGACCGGGCTCACCGAAGTTCATGGTGCCGAGACAGAGCGGCGACACCCGCATTCCGCTGTTTTGGCCGAGTTGGACTGGCTTGAGCATGGTGACCTCTCCCGGGCTGAATGTGAGCCTGGCGGCCCATCCTACGACAGTGCAGCCGAAACGAGCAGACACAACCAGTTGACGGGACCGCCATGGGAGAGCGAAACGCCCGCGAAGTCGCCGCCGAACTCATCTGGAGCGCCATCGCGGCCCTCGGCCGCGCTAGAGCATGCGCCGCAGGGCGTCCAGGTCGCGCACCAGGAACTCCTTGCGCCGTACCTCCACCAGGCCATCGTCTTCCATCACCTTGAGCGTCCGGCTGACAACTTCGCGCACCGAGCCGACGAGGGACGCGAGATCCTGCTGGGTGATCGTCCGGGGAACGAGCACGCCCTCCGTTGTCTGGACGCCCTCTTCGCGCGCTGCCAGGTAGAGATAGCGGGCGATCCGGTTCTGGACGGTCTGAAGGCTTATCTGCTCCACGAGTTCCGTGAACGAGCGAAGACGGCGAGCGAAGTGGCGCAGCAGAACGAGCGCGACAGTGGGATTGCGGTCAAGGGTCTCCATGAAAACGGCGGTGGAGATGAAGAGCGCCTCTGCTGATTCTATGGACTCGACTGACGCCGGGTTGAGGCCACCATCGAAAACTGGTACTTCACCGAAGCTATCGCCCGGGGCGAGGAGGCGGAGGATCTGTTCTCGCCCATCTGGCGCGCTGCGATAGATACGCGCGCGCCCTTTGCGGAGGATCAAGAATCCGCGACACGGTTCCGCTTCCGAGAGGATCGTCTCTCGCGGTCCGTAGGAACGGACCTCAATCCGCCGCAGAAGCAGGATGGCTTCGGATTGAGGAATAGTCGAAAAGTGGGGGATCGCGAGAATCTCTTCCGGCGTGAGCGGGAGGGCCATGGCGGGGAGTATGCGCCAAATCAGCCGGGTAACGAAAGACGGCCGGTGCGCTCTTAGTCCTCGCCAATAGACGTAATTCGCACGAGCCGACGAATCGCCAACTGCGACAGCACCTGTCGCGTGGCCCGGCGACACTTGTTGACGAAATAGAACACACGTTCTAGTTTGTTCACAAGGAGACCCCCATGAGACTGCTCTGCCTCTACTTCCCCCGCCTCGCTTCCGCCATCGCGCGGAAGGGGGATGACTCCCTCGCCCTGCGCCCCGTAGTGCTCGTCAGCGGCGTGGGCGCCGGCGCCGTCGTCGCTGGCGCCTCGGTTGAGGCGGCAACCACTGGCGTCCGCGCGGGGATGACCGCCGAGGCGGCTCGCCAGCGCTGCCCGGGCGCGGCCTTCGTTACCGAAAACCCTAGCGAGTGCCTCGGCGTGCTCGAACAGGCAGCCTCCATTCTCCGGCTGCGCGCGACACCGAATGTCGCAATCGTCTCTGGCAGCCACATTCTTGTGGACCTGCGCGGGCTCGATGCGCGATTCGCAGACGAAGCGGTGGCCGCGACTCGCCTGGCCGCGATGGTCAAAACCTCCAGCGGAGTCGATGTCCGGGCAGGTGTGGGCGGCACGCCTGCCGACGCGCGGACGGCTGCCGAAAGCGCCCGCCGGTTCCCGATGATCGCCGCTGAGGCCGCCGGTTCGGAGGTGCGGATCGCATCGCAGAACCCCGCGCGGACGATTTCGGGCAGCGCCACACTTACGCCCGGCGCTGATCCGAAGACGGTGCGCTCCCGCGTCGTCCGCCTCCTTGGGCAGTTGGAACTGCTGGCCTCGGGGCGCGAGGAGAGCTTCCGCCGGGTGCGCATCGAAGTTGAACGGAGTGAAGGCATCGAGACGGCAGTGCTGAGCGCCGCGCAGCCGCTGCACACCGCTGCCGAGGCACTGGCGCTGCTCGCGGCGCAGGAGACGGATGGCCTCTTCCTCGGCGCGCTGGCCGTGCGGGTTTCGTTCGAACGGCTGGGCCCGGATATGCGAATCGAAACGCAGATGGCGGCTCCGGTCGCGTCGAGGATGTTACTGCAGGGGCCGGTGCGGCCGATTCAGCAGCGGCTGCTGCGCGCGGGCTAGCGGCCGCAGCGCTACGATTGACGGGGTGCGGTGGCTCGACCGGTACGCATGGTGTGTTCACACCATATGGAGTTCCTAACTGCCCCGAAAGATGGCGCGTTCGGTCGATGGCAGCGGCAGGCCACGAAGGTACTGTTCGGCCATGGCTGCTTCCGTGCCCATTCCGGGCGCCACCTCAGCGCGCAACGACCGAAGCGATGTCCTCGCGACCCTCCCGCTGGTTGTGCTGGTCGCCGTGTTGGTCTGGCTGGCGTTCGCTCGGGGCGCGTTTGAAGAGAGCGTGGCCGGTTCCCGGCAGACAAATACGGACGCCACGGTCTCGCCTTCAGTGGCGACTACGGTTCCAGCCCAGTCATTGGCTCCAGCCCGGTCATTCGTCGAGCCGTCTGGCCCGCCGTTCCTCCACGTTGTCGTTTTCCCTCCGGAACGGGTTGCAGACGTCACGGCACTGCTCGCCGCCGAGTCCAGCCTCCGT
>JBDTVB010000290.1:0-3712 GCA_040007415.1 Anaerolineaceae bacterium | reverse complement strand
CGATGATATCGCTCATCGCTTCGCCACCTCCTCGATCACTTTCGCGATTGCGTCAGCGGCGCCGGGCCGGGCAAGGGCCGCTGCGGCCTCGCGCATGGTCGCCAACCGTTGCGGGTCGCCGATCAGGGCCAGCACCAGGTTGGTGAGTTCGCCGAGCCGGTCTTCGCCAAGCACAAGCGCGGCGCCTGCGTCCGCCAGCCAGGCCGCGTTGTGACGTTGGTGTCCGCCCGCATAGGCCGCGGGCACGAGGACCGCGGGGAGTGCGGCGGCGGGCAGTTCGCCCAGCACGCTCGCGCCGGCACGCATTACGGCGAGGTCGGCGGCCAGCATCACCGTCGCCAGGTCGTCACGGAACGGCGATATATCGTACCGGTCAGTGAGTGGCGATCCGAGAGCCGCCTTGAAGCCGGTGGCAGTGCCGTAGTCGGCAGGGCCGGTAACGTGTACCACGGTGCAGGAGTCAAGAAGGGTCGGCAGGCCATTGAAGACGGCCATGTTGATCGCGTGCGCGCCCTGCGTCGCCCCGGCAACCACGACCACCCGCTCATCGGTGGCGATGCCCAGAGTCCGGCGGGCATCCTCCCGCGTGGTTGCGAAGAAGGCACGCCGCACCGGGTAACCCGTGACGATGGTCTTAGCGCGCGGCAAGAACTCCAGGGCCGCCTCGGTGGTCGTAGTAAGGCGCGTCGCGAGGCGTTTTTCCGCTTTGACGGCCCACCCGGGCTCCACATCAGGCAGGTAGACCACGAGCGGGGTCCGCAACAGCCTCGCCGCGACGCAGCCCGGGAAGCTTCCGTAACCGCCGGTGCTGAAGACGACGTCGGGCCTGAACGTTCGCATCTTGCGCGCGGCCGTTACGATGCCGACCGCCAACTGCCAGACGCTGCGCGCTAGTTGGAACGGGTTTCGGCCCCGGATCGGCGCGGCTGGGACCGATTCGAACGTGAGACCCGCGTTCTCAACCGTCTTGCGTTCGCCACGGTTTTCAGGTCCGAAGAATCGCACCTCTGGTGCGGAGGCCGCGCCGAGACGCACCGCCTCAAGCACGGTCAGTGCGGGCAGGATATGGCCCCCCGTGCCGCCGCCAGTTAGCGCCAGTCTCACTTGCGGCGCCGCACAATCTGGCGATGTCGACCGGCTCCGCTTTCGGAATCGACGAAGCCGCCGCGGTCCGTGCCGTAGCGGGAGACGCTCATGAGCACGCCCATCGCCAGCATTACCGCCGCCAGGGCGTTGCTGCCGAAGCTAAGGAACGGCAAGGGGACGCCAGTGAGCGGGATAACGCGGGTGATGCCGCCGATGTTGAGAAACGCCTGGACCGTGATCCAGGTCGTGACGCCCGTGGCGATCAGCCTGCCGAAGTCGTCCCGCGCGCGGCGGGCGACCTGGAACCCGCGAACCATGAGGATGACGTAGAGGAAGATGATTGGGACGGTCGCGAGGATGCCGAGCTCTTCGCCTATGATCGCGAAGACACCGTCTGTGTGGCTCTCCGGGATATAGAAGAATTTGGCCCGGCTGGCCCCGAGGCCGAGGCCGTGGATGCCGCCGTTGCCGATCGCGATCAGCGACTGTAGCGTCTGAAAGCCGTGGCCAAGCGGGTCTGTCTCCGCGTTGAAGAAGGCGGTGAGGCGGTCGGCGCGGTATCCCGCGACCGTGGCGAGCAGGGCCATCGCGACGAATCCGGCTACGCCCAACGCTAGCATCTGCATGAAAGACGCTCCCGCTACCCAGAACATGGTCACGGTGATCAGCAGGATGATGAGCGTCGTCCCCAGATTCGGTTGGAGCATGATCAGGCCCCCGAGAGAGCCGATGATCACCACAAACGGGAGGAGCCCGTGCTCCATCGTCCGCAGGTCATCACCCTTCGAAGCGAGCCACGCGGCGAGGTAGATGATGACCGTTAGCTTCGCGAATTCAGCGGGCTGAACGGTGAGTTCGCCAAAACCGATCCAACGCTTGGCCCCATTCCCTTCGACGCCGATGAGTAGCACAGCGACGAGCATGAAGATGGTGATAATCATGATCGGTAGGGCAAGCGGCTTCAGCTTGTGGTAGTCCGTGCGCATGGCGGCGATGAGCAGCAAGGTTCCGACGGCGGCCCACGCACCCTGCCGAATGATGAAGTAGTGCGGGTCACCAAACTTGGCAAGCCCGATTACAAAGCTGGCGCTGTAGACAGCGACCAGTCCAGTGATCGTGAGCACTGTGGTGAGCGCGATGAGCGCGTAATCGGGCCGGCCGGGGGCGAAGTCACGGCTGCGAGTAACGGTTGCTATGGCTGCACCTCCGGGACGAAACCGGGGAGATCGCGCACCAGCGCGCGAAAGCGTTCGCCGCGCACTTCGAAGCTCGGATAGGCGTCGAAACTGGTCCCGGCGGGAGAGAGCAGGACGGCGTCCCCTTCTTGCACCACCTGGGACGCTGCGTCGACCGCATCCTCAAGCGTGGCTACCACTCGCGTGGCCAGCACTGCCGCTTGCACACCGGCGGCAAACAACCGGGCTGCTTCGCCAAAGCAGATCACCGCGCGGCAGCGCGTCCCCGCCAGCTCGCGCAGTCCGTCCATGGGAAGGTTCTTGTCGCGTCCGCCAAGGAGGAGCACGACCGGTTCGGTGAAAGCGTTGAGTCCGGCGATTGCGCGTTCAGGGCTGGTGGCGATGCTATCGTTCACCCAGGTGGCCCCGCGCGCCCGTCCGACCACTTCCAGCCGGTGAGGAACACCTCGAAACTCCTGGATCGCCTGTCCGATCGCCCCGGACTCGAAGCCGGCCTGGCTGCCGATGGCGGCGGCCATGACGACGTTTGCGAGGTTGTGCCGGCCGCGGAGGCGAACGTCGTCCTGGCGAACGACTGGCTGCGCGAACCGGCCATGCCGAACCATCACCTGGCCATCTTCGAGCCACGCGCCGTCACCTTCGATCAGCGAATCGATCGAGCAGCGGACAAGGCGGCCCTTGACGGCGGCCATCAGGGCGTGGCTCGTGTGGTCATCGGCATTCATCACGGCGCTGTTTTCACGCGTTTGGTAGGCGAGGATGTTTCGCTTCAGGCCGACGTATTCGTCCCAACTGAACTGGTCCAGATGGTTCGGGGTGACATTGGTGATCGCGGCGATGGCGGGCGACCGGTCTGTGTATTGCAGCTGCGTGTGGCTGATCTCCAGGATCACGGTCGTCTCAGGGGTGATGTCACTCAAACGCCCAAGCAAGGCCTCGCCGATGTTTCCGCCTACCACATGGTTGACCCCGGCGGCACTGGCCATCGCGCCGACCAGTGCGGTAGTCGTGGATTTTCCGCTTGACCCGGTGATGCCGAGCACGCGTCCTTCGCAGAGCTGCAGGAAGAGGCGCATCTGCGAGGTGAACGGGATACCGAGTTCGCGTGCGCGCACCACCATCGGGTTCGAACGCAGGACGGACTGAGCGACAGCGACGGCGTCGAACCCGGACGGGTCGACCAGGTCTTGGCCAGTGACAACGCGATCAACGCCGGATGGGGCAACGGCGCCGGCCGCTTCCAGCTGAGCAGGGGTTCGCGTGTCGCTCACAGTTACCATCGCGCCGCGGGTAACAAAGAACCGGGCAAGATCGCGCCCTTCGATGCCAAGGGAGTAGACGACCACTTGCTTGCCGGTCAGGTCGAGGGGGAATGATGTTGCGCGTTCTCGGGTACTCATCACGCGGGCACCGCCAGGGCAAATGCGACG
>JBDTVB010000289.1:0-3722 GCA_040007415.1 Anaerolineaceae bacterium | reverse complement strand
ACACCCGCCTGATGGTGCAGGGCATCGGCACCGAAGGCGCGAACCACATGCGCCGTTCCATTGCCTATGGCACGAAGGTTGTGGCCGCCATCCACCCCAAACGCGGTGGTGAGCAGCAGGACGGCGTTGACATCTTCACTACGGTTGACCAGGCGGTTGCAAAAACCGGGGCAAACGTCACCATCATCTTCGTGCCTGCCCCGTTCGCGGCAGACGCGATCCTCGAAGCGGCCGCCGCTGGCATCCCGCTGATTGTCTGCATCACCGAGGGAATCCCGGTGATGGATATGGTGATGGTGAAGAAGACGATAGCGGGCGGCCCAAGCATCCTCATCGGCCCAAACTGCCCGGGCGTGATCACCCCCGGCACGCAGACGCGCGTTGGCATTATGCCCGGTGATGTGTTCCTCAACGGCAAGGTGGGCGTCGTCAGCCGCTCCGGAACGCTCGTCTACGAAGTAGTTGCTCAGTTGACGGCAGAAGGCATCGGCCAGAGCACCTGCATCGGCGTCGGCGGCGACCCAATCATCGGAACCACGCAGATCCAGGCCGTGCGCCTGCTCAACGAAGACCCGGACACGAATGCCATCGTCATGGTCGGCGAGATCGGCGGGAGCGCGGAGCAGGAAGCGGCCCAGTACATCAGGGATTACGTGAAGAAGCCCGTCGTCGCCTTCATCGCAGGCGCCACGGCCCCTCCCGGGCGACGGATGGGTCACGCTGGCGCCATCATCAGTGGCGAAGATGGCAAGGCCGAAAACAAAAAGACCGCGCTCCGGGCCGCTGGCGCGTACGTCAGCGATTCTCCGGCAGAAATCGGGACCACAATGAAGCGGGCCCTGAAGGAACGCGGGCTCTCCTAAACCCCCTTCGCTGGTTCTACCAGCCCACGCTGCCATAGAATCGGCGACTCACAAGGAGTGTGCCGATGCTGTCCCCTTATCGGGTGCTGGACCTTACTGACCACGGTGCGCTGCTCTGCGGCCAGGTCCTCGGCGACCTAGGCGCCGATGTGATTGTGGTGGAGCCGCCCGGTGGCGCATCATTGCGCCAGGCGCGTCCCTTTGCGAACGGGGAGGCCGGACCGGATTCGAGCCTCGCCTGGTGGGGCGCAAATCGGAACAAGCGCGGCATTACGCTCGATCTCGAATCGGCGGCGGGGCGTGAGCAGCTCCTTGCCCTGGCGAAATCTGCGGACATCCTGGTCGAATCCTATGCGCCCGGTTACCTCGATGGGTTAGGCCTGGGGTACGCGGTGCTCTCGGCGATGAACCCGGCCATCGTCGTCGTTTCGATAACACCGTTCGGTCAAACCGGTCCGAAAGCGCAATGGGCGGCGAGCGACCTCACCCTCTACGCTGCCGCCGGGCCGATGTTCATGACCGGAGACGATGACCGCGCGCCGCTCGGAGTTGCTGTCCCGCAGGCGTGGCTGCACGCCGGCGCGGAAGGAGCCGTGGGAGCGCTCACGGCCTTGTTCGGCGCGGTCCGCGATGGCCGTGGACAACATGTTGACATCTCCGTCCAGACTGCAGCGATGATGGCAACCCAGGCCACCTGTCTGAGTTCTGGCTGGGGTGATGTGCCGACCACCCGCATGGCCGGCGGCGTGAACTTTGGCGGGTTGCCGCTCAAGTTCGTCAATCCTGCCCAGGACGGTTTCGTCTCGGTCACCTTCCTCTTTGGGAGCGCGATCGGTCCGTTTACGCAGCGCCTCATGCAGGTGATGTTCGACGAGGGCTTCGTCGATGAGGCCACGCGCGATAAGGATTGGGTCGGCTACACCGCCTTGTTGATGTCCGGGCAGGAGCCCGTCTCCGAGCTTCTGCGCTGCATTGCGGCGATTGCGCGGTTCACGAGCAGTCATACCAAATCCGAGTTGTTCCAGATGGGCATCGAAAAAGGCCTGCTGATCGTGCCCGTATCCACTCTCGCTGAGGTGGCGCACTCCAAACAACTCGAGTCACGCGACTTCTTCCAGGACTTGAGCCACCCCGAGCGCGGTGCGAGCGTGCGCTATCCCGGCCCGTTCGCACGTTTCAGCAGCAACCAGATTCGGTACCGGCGTCGCCCGCCGCTGCTCGGCGAACACGATGCCGAGGTCTCCGCGGAGACTCGCGCGGAGAAGCCGGTCGTAGCACCCGCAGCCCTCTCGGCCCGCGCGCTCCCAATGGCCGGGGTCAAGGTGCTGGACCTTATGTGGGTGATCGCCGGGCCGTGGAGCACCCGCTACCTCGCCGACTACGGCGCGACCGTGGTCAAGGTTGAGAGCCCTTCGCGGGTGGACACCTTGCGCACGATTAGCCCATTCAAAGACCATATTCCCGGCCCGGAGCGTTCGGGGGCTTTCGCGACCGTGAACGCCGGTAAGCGGGGGATCAGCGTCAACCTCGCCAGCGAGGAGGGCCGCTCAATCGTGAAGAGGCTCGCCGCGTGGGCGGACGTGGTTACCGAAAGCTTCGCGCCGGGGGCGCTAGCGCGCATGGGACTCGGCTACGACGAGCTGAAGAAGGTGAACCCCGGCGTCATTCTGATCAGTTCCTGCCTGAACGGGCAGACTGGGCCCTACTCCTCGCTCGCGGGATTCGGCACTATGGGCCTCCATCTTGCCGGCTTCGGGGAGTTGGCAGGCTGGCCAGATCGGCCCCCGGCGGGACCGGCCGGCGCCTACACCGATTACGTTGCGCCGAAGTTCACCGCCGCCGCCATTCTTGCCACGCTGGATCACCGGCGACGGACCGGCGAAGGCCAGTACATTGACTTCTCCCAGGGCGAGGCCTCAGCGCACTTCCTGGCGCCCGCATTGCTGGACTATTTCGTCAACGGGCACGTGCAATCACGGAACGGCAACGCTTCGCTGGACCACGCGCCCCATGGGGTCTACCCCGTCGCTGGGACCGACCGCTGGGTGGCGATCGCCGTCACGGACGACGCGCAGTGGCGAGCACTCTGCTCGGTCCTCGGGCAGCCCGGTGCGGACGTTGGCTCAGGCTTGGAGACAGCGGAAGGCAGGCTCGCGCGGCGAGAGTCGCTCGACACCTGGGTTGGGGGCTGGACAGAGGCGCGAGAGGTAGCCGAGGTTGAGGACCTGCTTCAGGCGGCTGGCGTACCGTGCCATCGCGTCAGTAGCAGCAGCGATCTGATGGCTGACCCTCAGCTCATCGCCCGCAAACACTTCATCGAAGTGCCGCATGCAGAGCTTGGCCCCGTTCCTATCGAGAACTCGCGAATGGTCTTCTCTGAGACGCCCGCGCAGGTCGTCCGGCCGGGGCCGACGTTCGGTCAGGACAACGACTTCGTGCTTCGCGAACTGCTTGGCCTGGACGACGAGGAGATCACCGCGCTTCTGGTTGCAGGGGCGTTGGACTAGGATCAATGCCCGCTAACTCGGCTGTGTCACCCTCGGGCGTGGCACAGCCGAAGGTTCGCCCGAAGTGGGCGACGACGGACGCGCAGAGCCGCGCAAAGTCGACCGAAGCGCCGGTTTCTGCAGCCACGCTCGTCATCTGCACGTCTGCCATGCCGCAGGCGTTTATCAGGTCGAAATGCGCCATCGCTGGATCGACGTTGAGCGCGGCGCCGTGCATCGTCACCCCCTGCCGCACGTTCAGTCCGACCGAGGCAATCTTCCGGTCCCCAACCCAGACGCCGCGCCCGCGGCTACTGCGCCGACCCGCCACTCCCCAATCCCCAAGGGTGGCAATCAGCGCGTCTTCGAGTCC
>JBDTVB010000288.1:0-3741 GCA_040007415.1 Anaerolineaceae bacterium | reverse complement strand
TCTCGGTCGAGGCCGCCGTTCTTTGTGCCGCGGTCATCCTGCGCGAACCGAAGCTTCTCATCCCCGCCGTCGTCCTCGGTTTACCCATAGAGTACGTCGGTACTCAGGCCCTCGGTACGCTCTCCGAAGGCGGCTTGAGCGGCGCAATTCGTGCCCTTCTCAACCCCGGCAAAGCCGCCATGCTGGCCACCATCGTCGTCGCCGTCTTTCGCGCGCGGCACAACCCCAGCAAGCTTCTTCCAGACTCTGCGGTCATCGTTCCGATTGTCGCCCTCCTCGCGATCGTGGTCCTCGGTGTTGCCTGGTCAGATTCGCTGAAGCCCGAGAATTCGATCCTCATCATGCCGATGTACGTGGCCTTCGTCTTCGTCGCGCCGTCCCTCATAGAGGACCGCAGGGACCTCGAAAGAATCGTCGGCGCGTTCTTGCTGATCGCAGCCATGCTCGCCCTGGTCGCCATCTCCCAACGGATCTTTCACGTCTTCAACTGGCGCGCGATCCTCGTGCAGTCGGATGACTACAGCTACCGGTCGAACGCCACCTTCGCTGACCCAAACAACCTCGCTCGATACTTCGCGATCTCGATGTCGTTGGCGGTCGGACTGCTTCTCTCCACCGGCCCGCGCCGTCAGACCGTCTACCTGGCGATTCCGATGCTCGTGCTCTGCGCCGCAGGCATCGTCGCAACCGCGTCCCGCTCTGGCTGGCTGATGCTCGTCTTCTGCACGTTCCTGGTCGTGCTCATCTCGCCCATCTCCCGGTACACCAAGGGGAAGCTCGTCCTTGGCTCCACTGGAGCACTGACGGCTATGCTCGCCCTGTTGCTCCTCCAGGGCGGTACGGACGCCGAGCGAGTGAAATCGCTCGCCAGCGGCGTCCAGGTCATTGGCCAACGGGAGTTCCTAATCAAAGCCGGCTGGCAGATGTTCAAGGATAGCCCCTTCATCGGCGTCGGTTCAGGGAACTATCAGCACGCGCTCGTTGTCAGCTATCTTCACCTCATCCCGTCGTGGGCGCGCACCACGCTCTCGCACACGTCGCTTGTCTCGCTCCTCGCCGAACTCGGCATCGTCGGAATGCTGGCGTTCCTGCTCGTTGTCGTCCGTGTTGGGCTGTCGGTGGTGCGAGCCTATTTCGCGACGGCCGTTGAGTACAATCGGCTCATCATCGGCTGGCTCGGTGCCTCGATGATCGGCATCCTCCTCGTTAGTCAGAGCGAAGGCCGGCTGCTGGACGAACCCTATCTTTGGCTGATTCTCGCGATGTTCGTGGCCCTCGAAACCGGTGCCGGGTTCCGTGCTGTCCGTGACGTCGGCGTGATCGGCGCAGTGGAACGCGATCGCGTTCGATCCACTCCCTCCTCAGCGCCAGCTAATGTCCGTACCCCGCGCCCGCTGCGCGACGCCCCCACCGGGCGAGCCGCCCGCGCGGACTGATGCCACGGGCCGCGCCCGTGCCTGGGTTCGCGACAGCCCGGCGGCCACCCTAGAATTGCTACCATGCATACGGTCTTCGCTGGCGGCGTTGGCGCCTCTCGGTTTCTCCAGGGCCTTGTCCAGGCGGTCCCGCCGCAGGATGTGACGGTGATTTCGAACACCGGCGACGATGTCGAAATGTTCGGTCTCCACGTCTCTCCAGATACGGATATCGTCATCTACGCGCTTGCCGGCGCAGTCAATCCCGAGACGGGATGGGGACTCACCGGTGACACCTTCGCCGTCGTCGATCAGCTTCAGCGCTTTGGCTACGAACGCTGGTTCAATCTCGGCGACAAGGACCTCGCAATGGCCATTCACCGCACCCGCCTGCTTCACCAGGGAGTGCCCATGCACGAGATCGTGGCGGGCCTGGCAAAGTCATGGGGACTCGCCTGTACTGTCCTCCCCATGACCAATCAGCGCATCGAGACCCGCATCACTGGCCCCTCCGGCGAACTGCCATTCCAGGACTACATGGTGCGATTCCGCACTGAAGTCGATGTGCGCGGCATCCGCTTTGCCGGCGCTGAGAGCGCGAACCCGGCGCCCGGCGTCATCGCTGCCATCCGCGATGCACAGACCGTCATCCTGGCTCCGAGCAACCCGCTCGTCAGCATCGGCCCGATCCTCGCCGTTCCCGGAATTCGCGAGGCCCTTGCTGATTCCAAGGCCAGGCGCGCAGCGATCAGCCCCATAATCGCCGGCCAGGTCGTCAAGGGCCCCGCCGCAAAGATGATGACCACCCTGGGCCACGAGGTCTCCGCCCTCGGAGTCGCTCGCATCTATGCGGGCCTCATTGATCTGATGGTCATCGACAACCTGGACCGCGCGCTCGCCCCCGAAGTTGAGGCGCTCGGGATGCGCTGCCTTGTGACAGACACGATAATGACGGGCGCCGCGCGCAAGGCGGAGCTGGCGCGCGATCTGCTCGCGGCCCTTGAGGCGATCTAGTTGTCCCTCGCGGCGCTCGTCCCGCTGAAGCCCCCAACTGAAGCGAAGGCGCGACTCGCTGGCCTGCTTTCCCCAGAAGAGCGCGCCCAGCTCGCCCGCGTCACTTTTCTTACCGTCGCTGATGCGCTCCTCGGCGCGCGCGTGACGTTTGCGGTTCTCACTCCGGACGCCACCGCCGCGGCGAACCTCACAGCTGGCCGATGCACCGTCATAGAGGAGCAACCATCCGTCCGTGGCCTCAGCGCGCAGATCGAAACCGCACTCGATGCCCCATCGTTCCCCGCTGCCGAATCCGTGTTGATCCTCCACGCGGACCTGCCCCTGGCAACTCTCTACGCCGTTCGTCTCCTCGCCGCCGCAGCCCGCGCTCACGAGGGTTCCGTCACCATGGTGCGAAGCGCCGATGGCGGTACCAACGCCATGATCCTGCCACTCCCGCGCCCTTTCGCCCTCCATTACGGACGTGGCAGCTTCGCCTTGCACGCAGCTGCCGCACGTGCAGCAGGGCTAGGCGTCCACGAGCACCGCTCGCCGCAACTCACCCTGGACCTGGACACCGCAACCGACGTACAGACGCTCCTCGCCACCTCCCGCGGGCGAAAGTCGCCGGCCGGCCGCCTGCTGCTGAGCATGGGCGTCGATGCTCGACTGGCCGGCACCGCATGAGAGCTGTCGCGTGTACGGCTCTCATTTCTCTCAGCCTGCTCTACGTTTCGTGTGGCAGCGAGAAGCCGTCGACCGGGCCGCGCCCCAGCCCCACCGCCACCGTGGAGGCGCAGGTGACGCTGGGCAACCGCTCCGTGACAGACATGGTGGGGCGCGCGCTGCGCGTTCCAGATTCCCTGAGCCGCGTGGTCGCGATCACCCCTTCTGCCGCCGATTTCGCGGCAGCGCTCGGACTGGACGTTGTAGGCCGGTCCACGGATGCGGCGGCCCCCGCCGTTGCAGCCGCCCCTACCGTCGGCTCGTCCCTTGCCCCCGACTTCAACGCCATTGCTGCCCTCAAGCCGGACCTCGTCATTGGCGATGCGGCGTTCGACGGCGCCCGACTGAGAGACTTCGAACGCTTCGCCTACCCGGTTTTCCTGCTCAAGGTATCAAGCTACGACGATGTGCTCCTCGCCCTCGTAGCGCTCGGTGATGCGATCGGCAGAACACAGCAAGGCCGCGATGCTGCTGCAGCCATCGAAATTGGGGTGGCGGACCTCGTGCGCCCCCTTGCCCGCAACGTCCCCCCCACCGTGATCATCCTCACCGGGTCCGGCCGCGAGGTGTACGCCGGCAGCGACCAGACATACATCGGGAGCCTGGT
>JBDTVB010000287.1:0-3749 GCA_040007415.1 Anaerolineaceae bacterium | reverse complement strand
GTTCAGGCGGTCAACGATGTTGCGTCGCCCTGCTCTCAATTGAGCACCCAGAACGCAAACTTTTTCATCTGCGTCCGAGGGCCACACCCGGAAACGTTTAGTGCGGGCATGCTCTCGCTCCCGGATGGTCCCAACTATGAGCAGGACTCTGGGCCTGACAACGTCACACGGCATCCAGATCACCACTACGGCACGCCCACAACGATCGCAGCTTTGCAGGCCCTTGCTGCCGAATGGGCAAACGGAGGAACCGGGCGTCCTGTGCTTGGCTATAATGACATGAGTCTCCGGTGGGGCGGCGTCTTTGACATTGAATCGGCAGAGAGTCCGCGCCCGCCTGATTGGACGCCGGATCATTGCGGTCACCGAAATGGCAGAACTGTTGACTTTCGAACAAATCATTTCACTCCCCAGCAACTTGCTAATGTGGAGCCCTATGTAAGGCGATTCTTCGACATTGGGGTGAAGCACGTCGACCATTGGCACTTGACCCTTCGGCGCAACATTCCTGACTAGGAGGCGAGTATGCGGCTGCGACCTTCACTAGTCATCGTTGGGGCGGCGACGGCCGTAGCGGCAGCTGTGTGGGCCGCGCAGGGTGGGCTTAAGATTGAGCAACCCGCGTTTCTTGCCTCAGCAACCGGTTCGCGAATCCTTTTCGCGGACTCGGTTCTTACGCGGCTGGTGCCGACGCAACTAGTCTCGGTGACCGTACAGGGAAGTGCTGTGCTAAATCCCCAAACGGGATACTACACTTACAGTTATACGCTCGCGAGCGACCCTTCCAGCCAGAATGATGTAAACCTCTTTGCTCTGGTAGTGCCAAGTCCGTTGAGTATTAACTCACCCGCTCACTGGACCGCGTTCCGATACCTCTATGGAGCATCAGATTCGGCCGTGGTGTGGCAAGTTACAGATGTCGGAACGCTGCCCCCAGGTTATGTCAATCTGCAGAATATTCCGCCAAGTCAATTTGATATTCCACCTGGTCAAAGCGTGGGCGGATTTGCGTTCGTAACGCCCGTACCCCCAATCGCAGGTGGCACGCAATTCATCGCACAGGGATTTGATACAATCCCGGGGGGAGCCGAGGATTGGGGCGATGAGAATCCGTATCCGGACGTGCTCGCCCAGGGTGTCACCGGGCTTACGATCGGACCTGGCAATCCGGTGGGGATCCCGGATAACGATGGGGCCGTGCAGAATGAACTTCGCGCGGCACATCCGAATCCAAGCTCAGGCTCCGTTGCAATTGGGTTTTCACTCGGCAGGCCCGGAATGGTCAATTTGGCGATCTATGGCATCAGCGGGCGTCGAGTCAGAGGCCTGATCAAGGAGCACCGTGTGCCTGGAATGTATGCGATATCGTGGAACGGTGCCGACGAGAGGGGTCTGGCTGTGGCTCCCTGTGTGTATTTCTACAAGCTAATCGTTGACGGCAGGTCCATTGGCCAGCGACAGATTGTGATCGTCCATAAGAGTGGCCCATAGGACCAAGGGCCATCTTGGCGACACTCCCTTCGGACTCGGGCGACACTTGACTGCCGACGTGGACCACGATCATTCCCCGTCAGGGAGGAAACCAAGCTCGCGAGCGGAGCCGACCCAGGTGACCGAGTCGACCTCTCCTAGTGGAGGAGCAGGTGTACGACTCAATCCAGAGCGACGTGGTCAGAATAATCGCCGTGGGTGCCCATCGAGTGCGATTCCTCGGTCGGGTCAATCCGATCGTTGGGGAGCAGGCGCAGGTGGCCCGCTTGGCGCCCAGCTCGGCAGATCACACTCGCCTTTGCGATGTGCGTCTCGCGGTTGCGTATTCCGGGGGGGGCTACGGAGCTTGTGCCTGGAGGTACGCTGAGCCTCAGATTTGCCGCTGGGGTGGTGCCGCCGGGGAAGGTGCGAGACTTCTTCCTTGTCTCGCGAGGGCTTTACACCTCCCTGCCAGCCAATTCGGCATTGGGGTCAGCCCTACGCTCGGGCACCCCGGAATTCAGATTTGAAGTAAGCGTTCTGTGATGCCCACCCTCCCCACGGTGCCCGGGATGCGTCATAGTTCTCGGCATGCCACGACGCTAGGACCCCGAACGGATGGCCACCCTGCTGGCCGAGTGCGATCGCCTGGGCTTAAGCTGGCCCGAGCTTGCGCACCTCTCGAGTCTGCCGGTCCGGAGGCTGCGCTGGTGGTAAGAGCGATTCAAAGGGAACCCCGCACCGTACGAGCGCCTTCCCCCTTAGTTGCGGTTGAGGTCATCGGCCCCGCCTCGGTCACGCCTGCCGCGATTGAGATCACGACCCACTCCGGCGCTCGCCTTGCGCTCTTCCCGAGCTTCGATCCGACGGCAATCCCACATTCCTAAGGACTCACGCGGTTCCCACCCTGACCGACGCCCCCTGCCAAACGCGGGCCGCGGCCACCGGCTGCGGAAACGCATACCAGACCTCAGCCGTATCACGCGATTGCACCCGCACCTCCTTCACCAATCGGTGCAGGAGGTGTTTTCGTTCGGAGTTGAGGTCGGACTCGAACCCGCGCTCGAAGTCGGCGAGGAGACGCGCCACTTCGTCGAGGTCGAGCGCCGGCAGCGACAGCCGTTCGCTCTGCCTCGCCAGCACGACCCGACGCTCCGTAAGCGCCTCGATCTGGCGCTTGAGACCCTCGACCCGCGGTGCGCAGTCGTCGGGCTTCATGGTGCCATCCTCGAACGCCAGGAAGTACTTCTCGAGCTGCTCCTCGGCGCGGGCGAGGTCACGCTCGACCTTGCCGGTCTCGGCCACGATCTCGGGCCGTTCCCTGGCGAGTAGCCGCTGGGCCTCGCGCCACACGCGCTCGACCATCTCGCGGGTGCGGAAGAGGTCCTGGAAGCCGGCGATGATCTTGCCCTCGAGCAGATCGGCCCGGATGTAGTCCATGCGGCACCCGGACTTGGTCAGCCGACCGTTGCAGGCGTAGTAGGGGGTCTTCTTGCCGTTCCTGATCCCGCTGACGCCGACCATGCTCCGGCCGCAGCCGGAACAAAAGATGAGCCCGGTGGCCAGCCGCTCGCTCCCGGTGTGCCACTGGCGACCCTTGAGGTCGTCAGCGCGCGCCCGGAGGACGGCCCCGGCGCGGGCAAACAGTTCGGCCGGGACGATCGCCTCGTGCGTTCCCTGGTGCATCTCGGTTTTCCAGCGGAGTTTGCCGACGTAGACCGGGTTTCGAAGCATGTGGAGCAGGCACCGAGCGTCCCATGGCTTGCCGGTCCGCTTCCAATGCCCATCGCCGGTGAGTTCATCGCGCAGAGATCGGACCCCGACCGCCCCGGTCGCGTAGCGCGCGAAAACGCGCCGGACGATGAACGCCTCGTCCTCGTAGACGACGATCCCCTTCTTGTCATCGCGGATGCGGTAGCCGTAGGGGACGGTGCCGCCAACCCAGACCCCGGTCTTGGCTTTCCGCTCCATGCCGACGATCGTGCGCTCGATGATGGTCTCGCGCTCCAGCTCCCCGAAGACGCCCAGGAGCTGCATCATCGCGCGACCGGACGGGTACGCCGTGTCGAACGACTCGCTGACGCTCCGGAAGGCGACACCCCACTGGGTCAGCCGCTCGACCATGGGTCCAAGGTCGTTGAGCTTGCGCGAGAGCCGGTCGACGCGGAAGACGATCAGCTCGTCGAACCTTCCCGCTTCGGCGTCGGCGAGCATGCGGGTCAATGCCGGGCGGTTGAGGTGGGCGCCGCTCTCGGTGTCGCGGAAGACCTCGACGAGCG
>JBDTVB010000286.1:0-3763 GCA_040007415.1 Anaerolineaceae bacterium | reverse complement strand
CTCAAGTCCACCACGATGATCCGCAAGGGCGACGGGCCCTGGTTCAATGCGAAGGAAGTTCCCGGCCTTTTCTCAGAAAAGGAGTGGCTGACGACGCTCCTCCTGTCACTCTTCGTCGGCACCCTGGGGGTCGATCGTTTCTACCTTGGCCAGACCGGCCTTGGCATCCTCAAACTGCTCACCTGCGGCGGGATGGGAGTCTGGGCGCTCATTGACGTCATCTTGGTCGCCACCGACAAGGTTACCGACACGAACGGCCTTCCGCTCAGGAAGTAACAGCTCATGCAGTACGGATGGCGCCGCGAACCTTCGTTCCTGGTGCGAGGTGTCGAGTTTCACGCGGCGCTTTCGGTCATTGCCCTTGCCTGTCTTTGCGCGGCCTTCGCGCTGTCTCCAACGACAGTTGGAACGGGCCCGACGATCTGCCCGTTCCGCCTGGCTACAGGGTTACCGTGTCCGGGGTGCGGCCTCACCCGGTCATGGGTTGCGCTGGCCCACGGTCGCATCTCCGCCTCGTTCAATGCCAACCTATTTGGGCCGCTTGCGTTTGGATTGACAGCCGCGGCGCTGGCACTCACGCTCAGTTCCCCGTTCACAGGCGTTTCGCCGAACAGCCTGTCTCGCCTTCGGTTTACCCGGGTGGCTGCGAAGGGTCTTGTGGGAACGTGGATAGTGTGGGCGGTGCTCCGGGCGGTCGGCGTGGCCGTCACTTAACGTCGATTACGGGAGCCCTGAACGCCGATGACTGACCCGAGCGACGCCAACGAACACCTCGAACGCCTCGCCTCCCTCCACGCCGCGGGCGCGTTGACGGATGAGGAGTTCGAGGCGGAGAAAGCGAGAACGCTCGCTCAATCTTCGCCGGACGAAACCCTGGCCAGCCCACCAGCGGATTCGCTCCCCTTTCCGCAACTGCCGGGTAGCGGACAGCCCTATCCCATGGCCTACGACGTGGAGTACCCGCTGCGCCTCAGCCGTTGGAAGACGCTTTTCAGATTGCCGCTCTTGCTTCCCGCCGCGATCTTCCTCAACGCGATCCAGTTCCTGCTCTTCTACGCCCTGCTGCCGATCGGCTGGACGACCGTCTTTTGGCGGAAGACGTATCCGAAATGGCTGTTCGAGGCGACTACTGGTAGCCTCGCCTATACCGCCCGATTCCTGGCGTACGCGCTGCTCCAGACGGACAGGTACCCCAGCTTCGATGTCGACTCCAGCCCGGTCAGCCTGACGTTTACGAAGCCACCGCCTGGCGAGCTCAGCCGCTGGCGCGTGTTCTTCTGGAAGCTCGTCTTGCTCATCCCTCACTTCTTCGTGCTTGGGGCGCTGCAAATGGCGCTGTTCGTAGTCACGGTGATCGCCTGGTTCGGGATCCTGTTCACCGGAAGCTATCCACGCGGTCTGTTCGGGTTCACGACGGGCGTGATGCGTTGGCACTACCGCGTCGGCGCCTACTTCGCCTCGCTCAACGACCGCTTTCCGCCCTACGCGCTTTCGGCCGAAGCGGGACCGGCCGGGTCGAAGACCGTCGTCTGGTCTGGGATCGGCGGGGGAATTGCCGCCGCCGGACTTGCCGCGCTTTTCACCGTCGCCGTCATCGCCAGCAATACCGCTGATACTGAGGACATTCTGTATTCGGACCTGCTCCGGGGAGATGCGTCCAACTTCCTTGCCTACGACGGCACCGACGGCCCGGTCTTCATCTCGCTCGTCCGCGCTTACGACCCCGGAAATGACCTGGTCCAGCTGCTAAAGCCGGGTACCGGCGAGAAGGTGGTCGTCTTTGAGTGGACGATCCGAAACGCCAGTGCTTCATCCATCCAGATCTCGGCGGACGCGGCCGAACTGAAGTACTCCGACGGCAAGAGCCATCGCGAGCGACCGGAAATTGTCGTCGTTGGCAACGGCGGGGCGCCGCAGGATATCTCAAGTCGCACCACCGCCATCGTGCGGGCGGCTTTCGTCGTTCCGAGCAACTCGACGCCGTTGGAGCTGGACTTTCAGTCCTCGTTCACGCGGCTCGGCGGGATCACGTACAAGTTCCGTTGATGGCAGGCGAGTTGGTCTCGCCCGTTCCGCCGCGGATCCCTACCCTGTAGCTATGCCCGTTGACCAGGCCGCCCTCGATTCCGTCGCCCTCAGCCTTCCCGAATACGAACTGCTCGTCTCTCAACTCGGCCGTGAGCCGAACGTGGTCGAACTGGGAATGTTCGGCTCCCTCTGGAGCGAACACTGCGGCTATAAGAACTCGAAACCCCTGCTTAAGCTGTTCCCGTCCGGCGGTGACCTGGTGCTTACCAAGGTAGGCGCCGAAAACGCCGGCGCAATCGACGTCGGCGGCGGACTGTGCGTCGTCATGAAGGTGGAGTCGCACAACCATCCATCAGCGATCGAGCCCTATGAAGGGGCGGCGACCGGCGTCGGCGGCATCGTGCGGGATATCTTCGCGATGGGGGCGTACCCGATCGCAATCCTCGATTCGTTGCGCTTCGGGCCACCGAACGACCCCCAGAATCGCTTCCTCTTCGAGGGCGTTGTTGGGGGCATTGGGGGCTACGGCAACTGCCTGGGCATCCCCAACGTGGGCGGCGAGGTGGTCTTCTCCGATGCCTACACCGGCAATCCCCTGGTCAACGCCATGTGCGTCGGGATCGCGGAAACGAGCAAGCTCCAGAGCGCAAAGGCCCGGGGCGAAGGCAACGTCTTTCTGCTCGTTGGCGCCGACACTGGCCGCGATGGCATCCACGGCGCAAGTGGCCTCGCCAGCCGGACCGACCCGGAAGCGCGGTTTGAAGAGATGCGCCCCGCGGTACAGGTGGGGAACCCATTCCTCGAAAAGCTGCTGATGGAGGCCTGCTACGAACTCGCCTCGGAGCACGCCGACTGGATCGTGGGGCTGCAGGACCTGGGCGCCGCGGGACTTACCTCTTCGGTGGTGGAGTGCTGCGCGAAAGGTGCCTGCGGTGCTGAACTTGAGCTCGCGCACGTGCCGCGGCGCGAAGCCGGGATGACGCCGTACGAGATCATGCTGAGCGAGAGCCAGGAACGGATGCTGGTGGTGTGCAAGAAGGAATACGTCGCCGAAGTTACGGCGCTCTTCCAGCACTGGGAGTTGCACTGCGAGGCGATCGGCACCGTCACCAGCGGCACGGACGTGGTGATCAAGGACAACGGGGTAGAAGTGGCGCGTGTTCCCGTCTTCATCGCTACTGAACCACCGACCTACATGCGCAACGGGGTGCGCCCGCCAGAGCTCTTCGGCCTCAACACGTTCTCGCTGGAATCGCTCAGCGACGTGGCGCCCGAAGAGGCGAGCGCGGCACTGCTGAGCCTGCTCGCCCGGCCGAATATCGCCAGCAAGCGCGGGGTGTTTCGCCAGTATGACCACCAGGTGCTGAACAACACCGTGGTCCCGCCCGGCGGCGATGCGGCGGTCCTGCGCATTCCCGGCACCACCAGGGGGATTGCACTCACCACAGACTGCAACGGACGCATGGTCTACCTGGACCCTTACGCCGGGGCAGCCATCGCCGTCGCTGAGGCCGCGCGCAATATCGTGTGCACCGGGGCGACGCCCGTCGCCGTGACCGACTGCCTGAACTTCGGCAACCCGGAGAAGCTGGAGGTCTACTACACGCTGAACCAGGCGGTGCGGGGCATCTCCGAGGCCTGTTCGGTGTTCGATACGCCGGTGGTGAGCGGCAACGTGAGCCTCTACAACGAAACCAGGGGGAGACCGATCTATCCGACGCCCGTCATCGGCATG
>JBDTVB010000285.1:0-3772 GCA_040007415.1 Anaerolineaceae bacterium | reverse complement strand
CCCAGCGGTACGCGACAAGGGGACCTTTCAATCCCGCGCCGTAGTCGAGCACGGCCGTGTTGGCGTTCTGGGGACCGGGCCGGCCCGTGAGCCAGTAGTGCCCCACGAAGACAGGGACGGCACTTGGATTGCCTGGTGGCATCGCTGAAGGCAGCGGAACATCCGGAATGCAAGCTCGCTGATCCTCCGGAACGAGGGCCGCTGCCCGGAAAGTCGTTGCTTCATCGTCCCACCAGCGCACCCGGACCTTCGTTCGTGTTGCGCCACTGGGGTCGACGAAGCTGTATCCGTTAGGCAGACGCACTTCCAGGCCCTTGGTCACACCCTCCAATACGACGTGGGCTGCCTCACCCTTGCGAAAGGAGGCACGCAGAAAGCCCTCAGCGAGCCGGCCATTCTTGTCGCTCGCCTGCGCGGCGGCAGCGATCAGCTCGTCGTCCCACCACGCATGACAGACGCGGATGCCGCCGAGATCGAGGGCCACCGGTAGCGTGCGGAACCATGCGATCAGCTCGCGATGAAGGGCCGAGTCCCGGCCGACCTGGTCGAGGAACGCCCGGTGCTGCGCTTCGTTCGTGGCGGTGTGCTTGCGCAGCCAGTCCGCGCCGTCCTCGGTCGGAGTGGCGTAGCCGATCGCGTTCAGCTCGTGGTTGCCCATCACCACGCGCGCACTGCCCGCGGCCTCCATCCGACGCACGATCTCCACCACCTCGACCTGGCCCGGCCCCCGGTCGATCAAGTCGCCGACGAACACGGCCACACGCCCGGCAGGATGGCGGTACGCCCCGGCGCGAACGCGATAGCCCAACTCCGAGAGCAGCGCCTTCAGCTTGGTGTGCTGCCCGTGGATGTCCCCAATTACGTCGTTGCCCATTTCGCCCGGCCTCTTAGTTGCATTACACAACTAACTATACTGGACTTCGTGGCGAAACGCAACTAACATTGCGTTCATGACGTCAACCGCCGAAGACCCCTCCACGTCCCGCGCCTACCCGATGCCGCTCACGCGCATCGAGCTCGCCGTGCTGTCGATCGTCGACGGCAGCCTCGCCGTGCTTCTGGGCAAGCGTGAACAGTTGCCGCACCGGGGCAAGTGGGCCTTGCCCGGGGGGGTGCTTCGCATCGATCGCGACGGTGACCTGAAGGACGCGGCTCAAAGGGTCGCGCACGAGCGGCTGGAGGTGGCGCTGCCGTTCCTTCGGCTGCAGACGGCAGTGGGCAGCAAGTCGCGTGATCCCCGTGCCCCGTGGGCGTTGGCGATCGTCTACCGAGCGCTCGTTCCGTTCGCCGCCATTGACCCGAAGGCCGGGAAGCGGCTGGAGGCATTGCGCTGGGTGGCGGTGGACGACGCGGTCGCTGACGCACGCCTCGCCTTCGACCACGCAGAATTGATCCGCGGAGCCACCGAGGCGACACGGGCCGAGATCGATCGGTTGGATCTTCCGTTCGACTTCCTCCCGCAGAAATTCACTCTCGGCGAACTGCAGACGATGTGCGAGGCGATGCTCGGCCGGCGGCTGGACAAGTCGAGCTTTCGTCGGCGGCTGGAAGAACGCGAGTTGCTGCAGCCCGTGCGCGGGGAGATGCGGACCGGGGCTTTCAGGCCGGCGCAACTCTACCGGCGACGATGAGCCTCAATCTGGAATTCCCCCGAGATTCCGGACACTTCCGATAGGTGTCTTGATGGCGTAATCTTCCCCGTCTAGTAGACCGTCGATTCTGATCGAGAGTCAGGACCCGGGAGCATCAAGAACTACGTGGTATGCCCGGGGGAACTATGCCGAGATTGACGATTTCTGAGGCTTTCGCGCGTTACGGCGCGACGTTGAAGCACGTCAACTGGTCGGTCAGCGCGGAAGCGCCGGATGGTTCCTTGGTCGTCAGCCTCTGGCAGCACCACTTCACGAAGGACCCCGATGGCATGTTGGTCTGTCGAGACTCATTCGCCCGCTGGGGAGGGCCGGGCAATATTGAGTTTCGCGACCGGGTGACGGCCGCTCTTGGCGGGAAGCAGCGAGTACGTCTGGTGACGGTGCACGCACTGGACACGGCCGCCATTCAAGCCGGGGTCGACGCCAGCACGATAAAGAAGGACTTCGGCGTGCGTGAAGACCTAATCGGTGAGGTTGTCGCGATCGATGGTGACAATTGCACCATCTGCTTCACCCGAGTCTAAGTTTGCAGTGCCCGACCGCGGCGTTGCCGGCGCTCACCCTTCGGAACCGATGACCGCGAAGTTGGTCCCGCACCGACTGCAGCGAAACGTAGACGACCATTCGCTGAGCTTTTGACTATGCTCCTTCGCATCCCCTCTGGCAGAGGTCACGGCGACGGCCAGCAATCCCACCAGGGCCAGAACGAATCCCGGGGTGCCGCCTAAGGCAACACTGATAAACAGCGCTGTCGGAACTCCCCAGTGTGTTTGGAGAAAGCGCGTCATTGAAGGAGTCGGTGGGTTGGCCAGTTGCGAGGTCAATGTCTGTGCGCGGCCGCGAGTGATGGAGCCATGAATGCCGAGCGACCGACGAAAGTAAAACCAGCCGCTCCTTCCATACGCGAAATCTCTCGCACCGTCTCGATGGAGAACGGAAAGCGCCTTGGTGCTGCGCGATCCACAACGGGGACAATCGCAATTGATCATGGAATCCCCCTAGAGCCAACTCCCTCTCCGGCGACCCGTATTGGCGGCCTTGATCATGCCGGCGAGAAATCCAAAGATGATGACTGCGGCGAACGTCATAGTCCAAGCCAAAAGGCGAAGCGTGCCGATGGCGACCGCTTTCAGATTGGTGATGACAAGGGCCTGCTCGGTCGTACTCGGGTCGACAAGAATGACCTTCCGGGTCTCTTGATGCTGTTCCGTGTTCATGGCTAAGCCCGGATCGTGATTTCGATGCATTCAGGCGCAATGCCGAGCGCGCGTGCGATCCCCCGCTTTGCTTCATCGATGGTGAGGGGCTTAACTTCCGGTTGGGCGACGCGATCCATTGGAAACGGGAGCCAAGTCAGCTTTGCGGGATCGATTCCGAGCTGATCAGTGCTGGTGTAGGTCACCGGATTGCGGTTGCCTGGCCACGCTCGGGCGATGTCAATCTCGGCGTACTCCGAGAAATTGATGACGATCCGATTGTCCTCGACCTCCGTCACCCCCGAGACCTTGCCGATCATGAAGGCTGCATCGTGGGTGCGGTTGTCCTGCGTAAAGCTGGAAAAGCCATGGCGGACGGCAACGATGTACTCGCAACGCCGGACGCGGCTCGCGTTCGCCACCCAGTTGCCCGACCCACCGGCGCTAAACATCGTTTCTAGCGAATTGCCGGTCAGGACCATTACAACGTTCTGTACTTGAGCCATAATTACTCCCAACAAGACACCAACAAGTATTAGTAATGTATGGCAATAGTATCAATAAATGTATACAAAAGCAACCCCCGTCGTCGGATGGGGTAGACACCATGGGGACTCGGACTACGCGGCGAGCGCTCCGGACGAATCTGGGGAGCGCCAGCGCACACTGCGGGGGCAACCCTTCCGCCCGCAATGTTCGGCTCCGGTTCGGCGTCAACTTTGCCAGCCGGTTGATCCGTTTCGGGAACCTGGGCCCGGTGGCGGCCCAGACGGCAATTCAGGTTCGGGATAGGTTCGGTCGCCGGAACGAGCCCTCGCCGGCGGTGGGAAACTCGTTCGGATTCTTCGGCCTGCTCCGGACGAGTGCCTGAGTGGCTTAGACTCTTAATCCGTTGGTCGCAGGTTCGATCCCTGCACGGCCTAC
>JBDTVB010000284.1:0-3788 GCA_040007415.1 Anaerolineaceae bacterium | reverse complement strand
CCTGGAACGCTGGTGGCTGCGCGGATCGGAAACGCGGGCGGCGTGGTCATAGGCTACGGCGATGGGGAGATGATGCTCGCCAGCGACCTGGCGGCGGTTCTGCCGTTTACCCAGGACGTGGCGTTTCTTGCGGATGGTCAGATCGCGCGGGTCGACCAGCACGGTGCCACGGTCATCACCCTTGACGGTGCGCCCGTGACTGTTGAACAAAGGCACATCCCCATGGACCCCGTGAGCGCGACGAAAGGGCAATACGCCCACTTCATGCTCAAGGAAATCATGGAGCAACCCGAAGCACTTTCGGACACCATCCGCAGCCTCGTGACGCTGCAACCAGCCGAGATTCACTTGAATGACCTCGGCGTGGCAGAAGCCCGGTTCGGCGACGTGAAACGCGTGTTGCTTCTGGGCATGGGGACCAGCCTCCACGCAGCCATGATCGGCAGGCGCTATTTCGAAGAGTTCGCCCGGGTCCCGGCGGAAGCAGACAACGCAAGCGAGTTTCGCTACCGCAACCCCGTCATCGGGCCCGACACGTTGGTGATATCGGTCAGTCAATCCGGAGAGACTGTCGATGTTCTGGAGGCAATGGCAGTCGCCAAGAAGCTCGGCGCGCTCCAGGTAACCATCTGCAACACCGAGGGCGCGCAGACCGCGCGCGTCGCCGATGGCACGGTCTACACGCGGGCTGGACTCGAACGGGGCGTGGCCAGCACCAAGTGCTTCACCACCGCAGTCGCCGCGCTCTACGCGCTCGCCCTCAAGCTTGGTCAGGTTCGGGGTGTGCTTGCGCCCGCTGACGTTTCCATGCACATCTCGGAGCTCGCGCGAGTTCCACACGCCGCCGCTCGGGCCTTAGCGGCTTCGGCCATCCACCAACGGGTCGCCCGGCGATTCGCCTCGGCGCAACACGTCCTCTTCATCGGGCGTGGGCTCGCTTTTCCGGCAGCAATGGAAGGCGCGCTGAAAATGAAGGAGATCAGTTATATCCATGCAGAAGGCTACGCTGCTGGCGAGATGAAACACGGCCCGATCGCCCTGATCGACACGGACTTCCCGACAGTCGCCATAGCAACGAAGTACGCCTTGCGTTCGAAACTCGTCTCCAACATTCAGCAAGTGCAGGCGCGTGGCGGACCGGTGGTTGCATTGGTCACAGAAGGCGACGCCGAGATCTCTGCCATGGCGGACGACACGATCGCAATTCCAGAGGTCTCGGAGTTGCTCGAACCGCTGATCGCGTCGCTGGCCCTCCAGGCCCTGGCGTACTACGTCGCCGTGAACCGCGGGTGCGACATCGACCAGCCGCGCAACCTCGCGAAGACGGTCACGGTGGAATGATCCTTGCGCGACAACAAGTGACTCCGTCCCGGGCCTAGAATAGCGCCCATGGACCTCCACTCGGTGCGCCGCCGGCTTGAAGCGAACGAAGAACGGCTGAGTCCGTTCGCGTCTCGCGCCGCTTCGAGCCGCGGCCGCCGCGTGGCCGAAGACCCGTCGCCGATCCGCACCGCGTACCAACGCGACCGCGACCGCATTCTCCACACCAAGGCGTTTCGGCGGCTGAAACACAAGACGCAGGTCTTCATTTCGCCGTCATTAGACCACTACGTGACTCGCCTGACGCACACCCTCGAAGTGGCGCAGGTGGCGAGGACGATAACTCGCGCGCTGAACCTCAATGAGGACCTCGCCGAAGCCGCTTCGCTCGGGCACGACATCGGCCATGGCCCCTTCGGGCACGCTGGCGAGGAGGCCCTCGCGGAGTGCCTTCCTGAAGGGTTTCGCCATAACTACCAATCGGTCCGGGTACTCGATCAGCTGGAAGGAGGGGGCGAAGGACTCAATCTCTCGTTCGAAGTGCTTGACGCGATAACGAAGTCAAGCAAGGCCCGTGAGGATATCTTCGCTGAGGGCTGGGGCGTCCCCGAAACGCTTGAAGGCCAGGTGGTCAAGACCGCCGACGCGATCGCCTACGTCAACCACGATATCGTGGATGCCATTCGTGCTGGACTGGTCAGCGAGAACGACCTACCCGCGGCGGCCAGGCAGACACTCGGCACGAGCCATTCTGAGCGCCTCAATACACTCATCTGCGACGCCATCGAAGCCAGTTGGGCGACGACTGGCGAATCCGCGCTGTTCGACGATGCCACGCCCACCATCGCCTTCAGCCCGGCGGTGCGCTTCGCCGCCAACGAACTTCGTGAGTTCATGTTCCAGCGCGTCTACCTCTACGACTCCACACGGGCGGACGCCGAGCGCGGCAAGAAGGTGGTCATCTACCTGTTTCGGCACTTCGTCGCTCATCCGGGAGGCATCTCACCAGACTTCTCGCTCGCGGACGACCCGGTCGAACGAAGGGCCGCCGACTTTGTGAGCGGCATGACCGATCGCTACGCGATCCGGCTCGCTCGTGAGCTTGGGTGCCCCGATGCCCACGGTTGGGCCACGTAAACGCAAGGTAACTGTAGTCGACACATTGCCGGTCGTTTTGTTGCCGCTACACGCGCCGGTGATGATACTCAGCTCAGTTCATGTCAGATCGCTACAGTCCGTACCCTCCGGACGAACCCGTAATCGGCGCTACGTACCCCCCCGCTCCGCCGCTGCCTCCCCAACCCGCCGAGCCGGCCCTCAGCAGCTTTGCTCCCGGATACGTCGAAGACACCGATGGCCAATGGGACGATGAGGACCCTTCCGACGGCTACGCCGACGACTACGACGACCAGGACGGCTATGGCTACGGCGAACCTTATTATCGGGATACGCCGGTCCGTCAACCGATGTTCTATGTCTTCATAGGCTTGGCCGCATTGGTCGGTGGAATCGTGATCTTCCTCCTTTTCAGCCTCGTGAACGGCCGAGGAGGGGAGACCGCCAGTACACCCGGAGCTGTGAAATTCAACGTTGCCATCCAATCACCCGTGAAGGACAAGCGCATCGAGATCGGCAAGCCCGAAGACGTCATCGTCGAGGCGTCTTCAACCGAGCCGATCGTCCGCTTCGACCTGTTCATCGAGGACAAACTGTCGGACACGGTCGAGGTGAAGGCCACTTCGCCGGACAACAAATACCGTGCGAACCTCAAGGCCTCCTTCGAGCGCAAGGGCGAATACAACCTCTACGTGAAGGTCACCTCTTCTTCTGGCGCGACGAAACAGTCAGACAAACTTCGCGTGATCGCGATTGAGCCGGTCGGTGACCGCCCGGCAACGATCAACGGCAAAGTCGTCGCCACCGTCAACCTCCGCACAGGTCCAGGAGAGAACTTCGAGCAGGTTGGCACGTTAACCGAGGGCAAGATCGTCAAGATCATCGGCCGCACAACCAACAACGAATGGCTGTTAGTGGACATAGATGGCGGCCGTTGGGTGAAAGCAAGCGCAATCGACCCCCAGGACTCGCTCGCCCTAGTGCCAATCCGGCAGGTGACCCCAACGCCCCAGCCTGCTACCAACACACCGCAGCCAAGCCCATCTGCCTCTCCGAGCCCGAGCCCGTCACCGAGCCCCAGTGCGAACGCGCCGGATTTCGCGCCGACCAATGCTGTCGCCATCGACGGCGGCACGAAGCTCCGCGTCACCATCAAGAATCAAAGCGCGAACAGTTACAACGGCGCGGTCGTCGTTTCCGTGAGCGGCGTTGGCCCAGGGACGCTGACTCAGGCCTTCAACATGGCCCTGCCAGCCGGCGGAAGCGCCGTCGCGGATTTCGAACTGAACCCGCCCGTCACCACCGCCAAGACGGCGGTCGTCATCGTAGACCCCGGCACTGCAATCAAAGAG
>JBDTVB010000283.1:0-3791 GCA_040007415.1 Anaerolineaceae bacterium | reverse complement strand
ACCTCCAGAGCGAGCGCGGCGTCCACCGACTCGTGCGGCAGTCACCGTTCAACGCCTCAAGCGCTCGGCAGACGAGTTTTGCCAAAGTGGAGGTACTCCCTGAAGTTGATGCCGCTGGGGAGATCGAGATCGGCCCGGATGACGTGAAGATCGACGTCTTTCGTTCCAGTGGCGCTGGGGGCCAGAACGTCCAGAAGAACTCCACGGCCGTGCGCATAACTCATCTGCCAACCGGCATCGTGGTCACCTGCCAGAACGAGCGCTCACAGGGCCGCAATCGCGATAGCGCGATGAAAGTCCTCGAATCCCGCCTGCTCGAAATCGAACTGAACCGCCGCGAAGAAGAAAAGGCCCGGTTAAAGGGCAAGCATGTCGATATGAGCTTCGGCAGCCAGATCCGGAACTACGTCCTGCACCCGTATAAGATGGTCAAAGACGTGCGCACCGATTACGAAACGAGCGATACGATCGCCGTCCTCGATGGCGAGATCGACCCGTTCATCGAGGCATACCTGAAATCGCGAGTAGGTGAAGACGAATGACGCGTGCCCTGGGGATGCTTCTGGGGGCGCTCTTCGTCGCCGCACTTCTCTCAACGCAAGCACCTTCGGTTCGCGCCGACGCCGTTATCGAAGCATCAAGCGTCGACAACGGCTACCCCAAGCAGCTCACCTTTAAGGTGACTGCACGCTCGGATGCCGACATAACGGATGTTTCGCTCGCGTATTCGATCACCGGTCGCGGAACTAGCGCACTCGGCAAGCCAGCAAGCCCGCCGGCCGGCAAGAACGTCACCGTCGAGGTTGTCCTCCAGGTGAACTCGGGCGCCAGCTACATCCCCGTGGGCTCCGAGTTTGTCTACCATTGGGAGTTAACCTCCGCCGATGGCAAGACCGTGAGCGGGCCTGAACAGACCTTCTTCTTTCTCCCGCCGAACCAGGATTGGAAGTCCGTCAAAGGCGAGTTCATGACGGTTTACTACCACGGCGACAAAGAAGCACTCGCGAACAGCTACCTCAAGGCCGGCGTTGAAACCTACGACAAGATCGGTAAGACGCTCTTTAGCGTCACTCTCAAGCAGATCCCTGTGAAGGTGATCCTGTTCGATAACGAGAAAGAGAGTGACCTCTCCCGGCCGGGAGCTGGCGCGGGCTCGTTCGACGCGGCCGTTACCACCTGCGGCACCAAGGTCACGAATGACATCATCCTGCTCATCCCGGTCGAGTGTGGGTCCACCGATCGGACCGACACCTTGCGCCACGAGTTCGGGCACATCCTCAACCAGACCGCCGGCGAGGGTTCGCTCGCGAAGCTGCCCTCCTGGCTGGACGAAGGCACTGCCGTGTTCGCACAGCTTGGGCCGGGCGACTACCAGACTGCGTTCGCCCAGGCTGCTCGGGACAAGAAGCTGATCCCGTTCAGCGAAATGGCCACGCCGACGTCCGATGCTCGCAAGGTAGGTATCTTCTACGGCGAGGCCTACAACATGGTGAAGTTCCTGGTTGAGAAGGGTGGCCCCGCGAAGTACGGCGAATTCTTCGCGACCATGAAGAGGGGCCAGCGCTTCGACCAGGCGCTCAAGACCATTTACGGCTTCGATATGACTGGATTTGAGGCGGAGTTCCTCGCCGCTCAGGGGTCATCAGCCCCCCGTGCGACCGTCGCCCCAACCCAACGGCCCCAACAGGTCCAGCCCACCGCCGCACCAACGAAAGCTCCGCCAGTCGCCCAGTCTCAGGGCGCCAAGTCAGACGGAGGTGGGATCAGCACGACCTCGAAGGTGGTCGTCGGCGTTGCCATGTTGTTTGCGCTCCTCGCAGTGCTGAGCTTCCTGATGCTCCAGATGATGTCGAACAACCGGAAGCGCGCTGCGTTGGCGTCGTCGCCCCCTTCACCGGACAGTACCGGTACCGGGCCGGATGACGCCTAAGCTTCGGCTACCGCCTCAGAATCCAACCTGTGCAATCCTCGCGCAATCAGGACGAAGCGTTGCACGGCGGTGAGGTTCGCGAGCACGGCCAGCAGCCAGATGACCACGGTCAGACCGTTGAAGACCAGCCCGAGGCCCAGCAGGAGGACGCGCTCCTGCCTCCGGAACAGCCCTTCGCGCATGGACAGCCCGTTGGTTTCGGCGCGGGCGCGCATGTAGCTCACGGCAATGCTGCCAAAGAGCCCTGCGTACGCTACGGCGGCCTGCACCTGTTCCCCGCGGTCCGCGAAGTACCAGGCGCAGGCCACGAGCACGATCGCCTCGCTGGCGCGGTCCAACACGGCGTCGAACACCGCGCCGAACTTGCTCACCAGCCCCGTCGCGCGCGCCACCGCCCCATCCACGAAATCGAGCGCACTGAACACCAGGTAGACGATCCCGGCCGCCATCAGTGCCTCCCGCGTCACCAGGTAGGTAGCAACCAGGTTCCCGCCGAACCCGAATAGAGAGATCATGTTCGGCGTGATCCCGGTTCGCCCCACGGTGCGCCCAATCGCCCCCGCCACGTTGGCTGGAATGCGCTGAGGCAGGAAGTTCAGCGGCACTAGGCCTCGCGACCGGCGGCGGCCAGTTTTCGGGCGGCCCGCACTTCCGCGACCTGGCGGCGCTCGTAGAGCAGCCGTTCGTAATAGGAAAGCACCCGGTGCGCCACGTTGTCCCAGCTGTAGTGTGCTGAATGCACCTGGCCCCGGGTCGCAAGCCCTGCAGCGAGCGCCGGGTTCTTCATCAATCGAATGATTGCTTCGGCAATCGCTTCGTCATCCTTGGGCGGAACCAGCAGCCCTTCTATCTGGTCCGTGATCACGCCCGCGAAGCCCTCGATGTTACTCGCCACCACCGGTCGCCCCGCCGCAAGTGCTTCCATCAGGACATAGCCCTGGCTTTCGTTGCCAGTGTTTGGGCAACAGACCACATCGGCGCTCTTGTGGTAGCGCGGCAGTATTTCGTACGGCACGTTCGAACGGAAGGTAACGTCGCCAATCGGCGCCATGATCCGTTCGTAGCGGCTAAAATCGCCGGCCCCCACCACGATCAGGCGAGTCTCTGGGAACTGTCGCTTTATCCGCAGATACGCGCGGAGCAAGTACTTCAACCCCTTGCGCTTCTCCGGGCGGCCCACGAAAAGGATGTTGAATTTGCCATCCGAAAACTCCGGCAGCGGCTGGTGATCACCAGCGAAGTGCTCGTAGTCGATCCCGTTCGGGATGATGTTGAAGTAGCCGGCGAAGTAGCGACTGACAAGGCTGACGGCCGCCGGTGAGACCGCGATCTTCCCGTCCAGCTTGCGGAACCAGCGGCGCGTAATTGCAGTGGTATAGCCGTAGAAGCGATTGCCGCCCTCCTTGGCCGCATGGAACGTGCCCACATTCGCCGCTGAGGAGTAGCGCAGGAAGTGGTACGGCAGCAGCGGCATCAGTGGTTCGTGGAGATGCAAGATGTCGAAGTTGCCTTCGGCCAGCACCGCCTTCACGTCCGGAGACTTCCACGAAAAAGTGATGCGCGCCACCGAGCCGCTGACCCGCATCGAGCGCGGCTTGCCCATCACCACGCACTCATCGCCCACAGTCTCTGGCTCAGATGCCGGCGCAAAAATCGTCACGTCATGGCCCCACTGCCGGAAGTACGCGGCTAGGTGGACGATGTGGGACTTCACTCCCCCATCCACGCACCAGTCGTAGGGCGAGACCATCGCGATCCTCATCGGTTCTCTCCGCCTCGGCGCGAGCGCAGCATCTTGCGCGGGGTGGCCGCGTACCCCCACGCAAGGCCCAGCGCGGCCTGTCCAAGTCCAACTTCTCGC
>JBDTVB010000282.1:0-3831 GCA_040007415.1 Anaerolineaceae bacterium | reverse complement strand
ACATCCCCCACGCGACCGCGTTCCGCAACATCCGCTGGAACTCGGGCGTCTCCCAAGTCGTCCGCACATATGCTGGCGTCTTTCCTTCGGGGTCGACGCTCGTGTCCACGAAGGGCTGGCTGTTGGTGGCGGGTGAGTGGCAGTGGCCAAGGGCGATGTAGACCACTTCGCCCTCCCCGACATCCTGCGAGTAGCCGAGTACGCGCGTCTTCCCGTCTGCCTGTAGCGCGGTGTCCTTGTCGTAGCGAAAGCCGAATCCAGGCGGCGAGACATCTGGCCCCAGCGCGGCCGTCAGCAACACGCGCGACGTCTCAGGCGTTTGCACTTCGATCATGTACGGCTCGTCTATGACGGTGAACGGCGCACCGATGTCCTTCAAGATCGGGTGGTCGGATTCCGGCACATCAACCTGGAACTTGCGCACCGGCGGGTGATTGATGAAGAACCCGCCGAGCACGCGGTGGTGGTCAGTCTTGACCATTGTTCGCTGGCGCGTGCCTTCGATGCGCGCCGCCTTCCCGCCGCTCGTGCCATGGAGGCCGAGCCATCGCCCGCCCGAGGCCATCCAGCGCTTCACCGAAGCGGCTTGCGGGTCCGTCAGGATCGGCCCGGCGACGTAGGTGATCAGCAGGCGGCTGAGCGGCAGCCACTTCTCGATGTCCTCGAAGTCGCCTGCTGAGGTTGTCCGCACTTCGGTCTCGGCGAGCACTTCAAGCAGCCGCAGACGGGCGTAATCGTGGTCATGTCCAGCGGCGGCGCCCGGCGGGAAGCCTCCAGCGACGAGGTGTGCGCGCAACGGCATTTCGGTCACGTAGGTATCTCCTTTGTGACCGCGAGTCTACGCGCTTGCGGGCGCGCATTCAGGCTTGCCATTTTGCGCTCCGAGCAGCCCGCTTTAGTAGCGGCTGGCTGGGTGCCGCTACGGCAGCTTGAGCACGTCTCCCACCTGTAGCTTCGTGCAGTCGTCCTCAGACTTGTTGTTTGCGGTCAGCAACTGTTGCAGGGTGATATTGTTCGCGATGGCGATGGCGCCGCAGGTATCGCCAGATTTGACGGTGTACGTCTTCGCAGTGCTCCCGGGCGTGGTTGACCCAGCAACAACGGTCGTCGTACGCGTCTGACCGGGGGCGAGAGTGGCAGTCGCCGTCCCGGGCGTTTGACTGCCGGCGGGCTGCGTCTGCGGAACCTGGGTTGCCACCCCTCCTCCCGCCTTCGCCGTTTGCGTCGCCTTTTCGGAGGCACGCGTTGCGACCACGTCCGCAGAGGAGATCTTCGGGTCGTCGGAGCCGCCGCCAACGAGGTTGTTGATCGCGAACGCCAGCCCGATGACGATGACCGCCAGTGCGAACAACCCGATCGTTGCGACCGGCATGCTCACTCCCCCGGCACGCGGGCGAGGCCCAAGTGCTCCGGGCTTCTGGGGACGCTTCGCCCCACGGGCAGCCCCTCCAGCGGCCGCGCCGGGGCCGGGCTCGAAAGGTCGCCGGGCGGCCGGGCGTTGTCCCGATTGTGGGCCGCGTACTGTTTCTCCCCCATCCTGGGGACGAGACGGGGCGCCAGCCGTGAACGCGCCAGCCGCAGCCGCAGGCGCGGGCTTCGGCACGCCCTCCCCCAGGTAAACGGGGCAAGTTACATGGTTCGACCCAAGGCAGTAGCTCTCCTGGTGCGGAGAGGCGATGCGCGTGGGATTGGGGAGCCGGTAGCAGCGATGCGCTTCCGTCGCGTAAGTCGCGTGCGAGTCGGCGTCATCAGCGAGCCCAAGGTAGGGGCACACGGCCGAAAAGTCTTCCTGAGTCACAAGAACTCCTGTCCGGAGGGCTGTTCCACCACCCTGCGTATGGTGCCACGAGATACCAGAACAGGGAACAGCGGGATTCTAACGCGGTTCTTACACTTCTGCCTCGGCTTGCGGACCGAGCCGACCAGGCCTCTTCCGGCAACCGTTTATGGTTTGGTAATCAATTGGGCTTGACAGGCCGTGATAGTATCCAGCATCCCAATCAGGAGTATTCAGTTGACCACCATCGAACTCGACCTCGTCAAGATGCAGGCGTTCGGCGGCCAGATGATGGGCATTCTCAACGGTGGCACGCTTGGTCTCATGATCAGCATCGGCCACCGCACCGGCTTGCTCGATACGATGGCCGAACTGCGGCCCTCAACAAGTGCGCAGATCGCCGAAGCCGCGGGGCTGAACGAGCGGTACGTTCGCGAATGGCTGGGCGCGCTCACGACTGGCCGGATCGTGGACTACGATGCAGCTACTCAGCGATACCACCTCCCAGCGGAGCACGCGGCGATGCTCACGCGTGGGGCCGGTACCAACAACATGGCCGCCCTCACGCAGTTCATCGCCATGCTTGGTGACGTGGAGTCCGAGGTGGTGGATGCATTTCGACAGGGCGGCGGAGTGCCATACGCCAAGTTCCCACGGTTTCAGAAGCTCATGGCCGAAGAGAGCGCAGCGGTGTTCGATTCGACGCTTCTGAGTTCCACCCTCCCGCTCGTCCCGGGGCTCATCGACCGGTTGACGGCCGGGATCGACGTTGCGGATGTTGGTTGCGGCAGCGGTCACGCGATCAACATCATGGCCGCCGCGTTCCCGAACAGCCGCTTCACCGGCTTCGATTTCTCACGCGAGGGCATCGCCGCCGGACGCTCGGAGGCCGCGGCGAAGGGATTGACCAACGCCACCTTTGAAGAGAGGGACGCGGCTACCCTTTCCGGCCCGCCCCGCTTCGACCTGATCACGACGTTCGACTCGGTGCATGACCAGGCCCGGCCGGACAGGGTGCTGGCGGCGATCGCTGAGATGCTTCGCGCGGGCGGCGTCTATATGTGCATGGATGTCGCAGCTTCCAGCAACCTCGAGGAAAATGTGGACCACCCGATCGGGCCGATGTTCTACTCAATTTCGACCATGCATTGCATGACCGTCTCGTTGGCGCTTGGCGGCATGGGCCTCGGCACCATGTGGGGCGAACAGAAGGCGCATGAAATGATGCGGAACGCTGGCTTCAGCCACATCGAGACTTCACGAGTCGAGGGCGACATGTTCAACAACTATTACGTCGCCTCGAAAGGCTAGCGCGGCGACATTCCGCAGGGAAAGGAGGCTGCGACCCGCCCACACGGCCAGTACCCCCTCCCGCCCTCGACGCCTACGCTGAGAGGCGATGGGAATGGGTGGGCACAACGGCAACTGGATAGAGCGGCGTAAAGCACGTCCCCAACGCCCGGCGTGGCCCACCTTGAAGCGCGCCCTGCTCCTTCATCGTGCCCACCTCGGGATGGTGGGGCTGTTGCTTGCCACGATCAGCGTTTCCGCGGTGGCCGGGCTGGCGCCTCCGCTCATAATCCAGCGAATCATCGATAACGCCGTCAACCCCGTGAAGGGCTTCGATGGCACGCTCCTCAACCTCCTCGTCCTGCTGATGCTCGGCTTCGTCCTCCTCGGGGCAATCACGGATGTGGCCCAGACCTACCTCAGCAACTCTGTCGGCCAGGCGGTCATGTTCGACCTTCGCCGCGCGCTCTACCGCCACCTCAGCGGCATGTCCCTGCGCTGGTTCACCGCCAACCGCACCGGCGAGGTGCTTTCGCGCGTCAGCAACGATGTTGGCGCCGTCCAGGGCGTGGTGAGCGACACGCTCGGCGGGCTCGTCGGCAACCTGATTACCGCCAGCTCCACCTTCGCCCTGATGCTCTATCTCGACTGGCGGCTGGCGCTCTTCTCGGTCGCCTTCTTGCCGCTCTTCATGTACCCGGCGAAGCGCGTTGGCAGCATTCAGCGCATAACGGGCGTTGGTAACCGGGACTACCAGTTGCGGA
>JBDTVB010000281.1:0-3854 GCA_040007415.1 Anaerolineaceae bacterium | reverse complement strand
GCGACTGATTGCGCGCCTTGACGAGAAGAACCCCGCCGGAAGACGACCAACGGCAAACCGCTGCGCTATGGCCCGCCGTCGCTGGCGACCCCAAGGAGGGGGACCCGATAGGTGACGCCTTTCCCAGCGGTGTAGCTGTATTGCAGCGTCTCGGCCAAGGTGTGGCGGGCAAACCCGGGCAGCGAGATGAGCAACAGAAAGGCGATTAGTGCGCCGATCGCGAACTGAGGAAGCAGGCGCGATGAGGACTTTGTCCGATGGGTAGGGTGCGGCGCTGAAAGCGAATCAACGCCGGCAAGCCGGGCTGCGCCAACTCCCGCGAGCGCAACACCAGTCGCCAACCAGAGGCTCACGAAATTGATCGCCCGTTCGTCCGGAGTGCCGAGCAGGAGATCGAAATGGAAGAACGCAAGCAGCCACCCGGCAGCTCCAAACGCTAGCCAGAGCCGGCGCGCTCGCCCTGAAGTTGTCAGAGCCAGGAGGACCAGCGGAGCGACGGGAAGCATCAGGTCCTGCGCGAACAGATGAGGGCTCACGAGGACGCTTGCGAAGACGAGCATTGCGAACAACTCGGCATACCGCCGTTCCCTTGATGCAATTCTGCCCGCCCAGACGCAGAAGCCTGCTGTGACCAGCGTGAGACCCATCGTGATCGCCGTGCGAAGGAGGTGGTAGTCCGGCCCTACGGTTGCACGGACGAGCGCATTCCAGCCAAACATGGCGTGCACCCAGATGCCGTTTTGGTCCTCCCAGCCGGTCGCCGAAATCATGAGTTGGAGCCAGCGCAGGTGGATCATGGGGTCGATGAAGACCATCGCTGCCAGGCCGATGACGGCTTGAATCGCAGCCGCCGCTCCCACCGACCGCCAGCGGCGTGTCAGGACGAGATAGACGAAGGGGACGATCACCAGTTGCGGTTTCACGGCCAGAAGGGTCAGCCCGAGAACGGTTAGCTTGTCGTTCCGCCGTTCGAACGCGCCGAACCAGAGAGCGACCCAGCCAGCGAGAAGGATCATCGTCATCTGGCCGTGAAGTATCGTCTCATGGAAGGGCATTGATGAGGCGATCGCAAGTAGCAAGAGGCCAGTGAGCGTCGCGTCCTTGCGTTTCCCTTCTCCCCGCACCAGCGAGCCGAAGGCTGTGGCGAAGAACGCAATTTGGACGATGGTCCATGCGACGGCGGCGCCAACCAGCGTGAAGAGTGAAAGGGCCATCAACGGGAACACCGCCGACGGGGGGTTATAGAAGGGGAGGCGGATGATCGAGCGCTGGGGCACTCCCAGTTCGGTCGCCTGGGCTGCGTGGAGGGTAGCCGGGTCGTAGAGGTCGGCCGCGGAGTCACCTGCCGCCACGTGTCCGGCGGCGTAGAAGACGACGAAGTCGTCCAGGTACGGGTCGTAGTCATGCTCGCCTGAGAGGCGGATGGTCTGGGGCGCGAAGTTGGCGACTGAGTCGGCAAACGCAAACGCGAACCATCCCAGCGCCAGCGGAAGCACCAGGTACGAAAGCACACTCACCCATGCGACCGCCGGAAGTCGGCGTCCGACCAGCGGACGGATGCGAGTGATCGACATTAGGGTCATTGTGCGATTCCCTTCCGCCTTGCCCGGCGTTGAAGCACGAGTGTCATGGGCCTGCCGCTCCCGCTGAGCTGAAAGCGCGATTCAAGAGTTGGTCGTAGACCGCTTCTTGAGCAACGATTGGGCTCCCCACCGCCGTCAGGACGATGCCAAACGATTTGTTCGCCGGGATGCCAGAGGAACTCGCGAACGTTCCCCGGCTCTGCGCCGGGATCGTCAACAGCTGCGTGACAGGAGCGGTTGCATCGTTGAAGTAGTAGGTAGCGGTCACCGATGCTGACACCAGACCGGGGTTGCTGACCGTGAGGAAGGTGACCATGCCCGGGTTGCTGGAACCGCCACTGAACGACCACTGCGACGCCAGTGCGGCTGCTGCCATGGTTGAGTTCGCCCGGCTCGCACCAGGGGCTGGGTCGATGAGCACTTCCTGCACGACGACCGGCGCAGTCGATGTTACGTAGACACCAAACGCCTTCCCGGTCCCCACACCAGCAACCGGATCGTGAGCGATGAACGTGCCACGGGAGTGGGCAGGGACAGTGATGACCCGTATCACCGGAGCGCCGCCATCGATGGTGAACGTCGCCGTAACTGTGGCGCTGGTGGCGCCCGGGTTGCCGACAGAGATGAATGTCTCCCAGCCGAAGCCGGTGAACCCTTCGCCCAGATACCATGTTGAGGCAGGGCCCGTGACACCGACTGTGCGGTGGGCAATCGTCCGGCCGGGGTCGTACATCGCCATCTCGGCGACGACTGGGCCCGTTGAGGACACGCTCACGGAGAACGCCTGGTCAGGAACATCCACGTGGCCGAGGAAGGTCTGTCTGGTGCCCGCGGCCACGGCCGCGAGCTTCGTGACTTGCGCCCCGCCTTGCACCTGGTAGGTCACCGTTACATCGACGGAAGCTGCACCCGGATTCGCGACCAGGACGAATGTCTGCCAGCCAAACTGGGTGAAGCCTTCCGCGAAGTACCAGGTATTGGAGAGAGCAGTCGCGCCCTGTGTGCCGTGCGCGAAGTCGCCTGATGCGCCCGCATACATCTGTTCCTCTGCGACGATCGGAATGTCCGAAATGATGCGCACCCCAAAGGCGAAGTTAGGACCAGGGCCGTCAGTCAGGCTTGCGGCGGCCAGAGTCCGTTCGGTCTTGCCCGGGATGGACACGGCGCGCGTCACCGGGGCGCCACTGTCGAGGAGATACGTCACCGAGACCGTGGCAGCCGTGAGATTCGCGTTCAGGAGGTGCAGTTCTGTCGTCCAGCCCAATCCTGTGAACCCCTCGGCGAAATACCAGACGGTGCCGGGAGTTGCGGTCACGTTGAACGGGGAGGTGTCCGCTGGCGTGAGGACGGGGCTCGACGCCGCGTGGAGCACATACGTTCCTGCCGCGCTGACCGTGCAGTTAGTGAAGGTTGCAACCCCGTTGACCGCAGTAATTGGCCCGCACGTCAGCGTTCCGGGGCCGGACGTCTTGGTGAGGGTCACCTGCGTCGTGTTGTCGCCCGTCACGACGGCCGAGTTCGCGTCCTGGACCTGGACTGCCAACGGGGACAGCGCCGCCCCAACCGTCCCGGACGTCGGCTGGCTGGAGAAGGCGAGCTTCGTCGCCGCGCCTGTGACCGCGAACGGCGTGCTATCGATCGCAGTCAGCAAAGGGCTCGATGCCGCGTGGAGCACATACGTTCCAGCCGCGCTGACGGTGCAGTTGGCGAAGTTCGCGACGCCGCTGGCCGCGGTCACCGGCGCGCACGTCAGGGTTCCGGGGCCAGACGTCTTCGTGATGGTGACCTGCGTCGTGTTGTCACCCGTCACAGTCAGGTTGCCCGCGTCCTGAATTGCCACCACCGGCTGAATCGAGAACGCGGTTCCTGCGATCCCACTACTTGGTTGTTGCGTGAACGCGAGCTTTGCGGCAGGGCCAGCGATCGTGAACGTGGAGCTGTCCGTGGCAGTCAGTGCCGGACTCGAGGTGGCATGGAGTCCGTAGCCAGCGCCGCCGGCGCTTACGCTGCAGCCCGTGAACACGGCCGCGCCATTGACGGCTGTCTTCGTCAGGCCGCCCGTGCATGTCAGGATCCCTGCCCCGGGACCGGTCAGGGCGATCGTCACTTGCGTTGCCGGACCGGTTGTTACGGGAGAGCCGAGGGCGTCCTTGATGATCACTGTCGGCTGTGTGGGCAGGACGGTGCCCGGAGAACCGTTCGACGGCTGCTGCGAAAACGCGAGCTGGGTGGCCGCACCAACAACAGCGAAGGCCGAACTATCCGAGGCGG
>JBDTVB010000280.1:0-3856 GCA_040007415.1 Anaerolineaceae bacterium | reverse complement strand
AGCTCAACGGCTTCGTACACTGCCGGCAGGCCTCTTTGAGCTGCGTCCGGCAGGATGGGCAGATGAGGTACTCCTCCAGCACGCGCCGCTTGCAAGTCGGACAGGCCTTCTGATCCTGCAATTCCTGCAAGAGGGCCTCTTCTTCGAGCGAGCGTTCGTACATCTCAGCCAACGTGTAGCGCGGACGAACGATCAGGTAGATCCAGTGACCGGGAAGGAAGAACACGAGCACGAGCAGTACTGCAGTCGTCTGCAGGATCGGATCTCGCGTCCGCTGCCGGATATCGCGGTACGTCCAAAAGACGAGCGTGAGCCAGATGGCTGCGAGATACAGCACGGTGATCGCGACCACGTACTTGACGGTTGTTTCCCACGAACCGCCTGGCCAGGAATCGAACATCAACTACTCCCTGCAACGCTTTGGGCTTGGCAACTATTGAACTATAGCATCGGTCCCTGATCGAGCCGTCCGCCAATGACTCACCAGCCTTAGCAGATGGTAAACTCAGCCGGTGACCAGTGACACCCTCTCAGGAATTCTCGACGGGCTGAACGAACGCCAGCTCCTCGCGGTCACGCACGGAGAAGGCCCGGTCCTGATCCTCGCGGGGCCTGGCAGCGGCAAGACGCGCGTAATCACCCACCGCATCGCCCACCTGGTGCGCGAAGAGCGGATCGCCCCTTGGCGCATCCTGGCAGTTACGTTCACAAACAAAGCCTCAAAAGAGATGCGCGAACGTGCAGCGCGATTGCTGGGCGAGGATGCGAAGAGCCTCCACATGGGCACTTTCCACGCCATGTGCGCCCGCTGGCTCCGGATCGACGGCCAGGCGATCAACATCTCGTCCGACTTCGTAATCTATGACGATGGTGACCAGGTCGGGCTGATGAAGCGCATCGTCGATGACCTGCACCTTGATTCTCGCCGGTTCGCGCCGCGTGCCATCCTCTCTGCGATCTCGAGCGCCAAGAGCGAGATGATCACCCCGGCCCTGTTTGAATCCCGCGCCCGGAACTACTTCGATGAAGTTGTCGCCCGTGCCTACCACCGTTACGAAACCTCGCTGCGGGCAGCGTCTGCACTGGATTTTGATGACCTGCTCACCGAATCGGTGCGCCTCCTGCAAGAATCGCCCGAGGCCCTGGAGAAACTGGCTGGCCGCTACCGACACGTCCTCGTCGATGAGTTTCAGGACACCAACCCGGTGCAGTACCTGCTTGCCAGGATGCTCGCCTCGGTTCACGGCAACATCACCGTTGTGGGCGACCCGGACCAGGGAATCTACTCCTGGCGCTCAGCCGATGTCCGTAACGTTCAGTACTTCGAACGCGACTTCCCCGGCTGCACGGTCTATCTGCTGGAGCAGAACTATCGGTCGACCCCTGCCATCCTGGCCGCTGCGGACGCGGTAATTGGCAAGAACCCCGACCGTCACCAACGCACCCTCTGGACGGACCGCACCGGCGGAGACCTGCTCACGACCTACGAGGCGTACAGCGAAGAAGAAGAGGGCGAGTTCATCGCTTCCGAGGTGACCCGCCTCGTTGCCGCGGGCCGGCGCTACGGCGACGTGGCCATTATGTACCGCACGAACGCCCAGTCCCGCGCCATCGAAGACGCGCTCATGCGCCATCGCATCGCCTACAGGCTGATCGGCGGCGTGCGGTTCTACCAGCGTCGCGAGATCAAGGACCTTGTGGCCTACCTTCGTCTGATCCACAACCCACAGGACGAAGCCAGCCTGCTGCGGGTGATCAACGTTCCGCATCGGGCCATCGGCGACAAGACCGTCGAGCGTCTACGCGACCACGCCGCCGACAACGGCGGGACGCTCTGGGATGCTTGCGAACGGACGGCCACGAGCGGCGGGATTGCCGGTCTAAGCGGCCGCTCGCTCGCCGCCGTGCAGTCGTTCGTGCAGATCATCGAAGCCTTACGGCTGCAACGGAATCAGCCGCTGCCGTTGTTGCTGGACGCGGTCCTGAAGGCCACCGGTTACGCTCGCTTCCTCCAGGACGGCGATCCGGACGCCGAGGAGCGCATCGAAAACATCCTCGAGCTGCGCGGCGTGATGAGCGAGTACGAAGAGATCGCGGACGAAGACGACAACGGTCTGGCGCCCTTCCTCAGGGACGTTGCGTTGGTCGCGGACGTGGACGAGATGAAGTCCGAGATCGATGCGGTCACCCTCATTACTCTCCACACCGCGAAGGGACTCGAGTTTCCGGTGGTCTTCGTATCGGGAATGGAAGAGGGCATCTTGCCTCATATCCGTTCTTTTGATGACCCCCGCCAGATGGAGGAGGAGCGCCGCCTTGCCTACGTTGGCATCACGCGCGCCATGGACCTGCTCTACCTGTCGCGCGCCTATCGCCGCTTCGTCTTCGGCAACCAATCTGCTAACCCGCCTTCGCGCTTCCTTGCGGATATACCCAGTTTGCTGACAAGACCATTCGGCAGCACTCCGCGCTCGTACATGGACGCGGCCACCGCTGAACCAGTCTCGGAAATTGGCGGCAACGCAGAGGGTGCCCTTTGGATCGCCGGTGACCGCGTCTCGCACCCAAAGTTCGGTGCTGGGACGGTCGTCAGCAGCCAGCCAAACGGTGGCGATGTGGAACTCGTGGTCACCTTCGAGTCGGCAGGCGTACGCCGGCTGCTGCAGAGCTACGCAAAGCTGGTCCAGGCTTGACTCCGCTATTGCTCTTTGATTACGGATCCTGGCAGGACTGGCGCGGGTGGCTGGACAGCCACGGCCTTCGCCTCCTCGTTATCGTTGTCCTTCTGCTCGCTTCTGCGGTCGTGTTTCGACGAGTCGTCAGCGGCATGTTGTCTCGCGCGATCGCCCGTGCCGCGCGCGTACGCAAAGAGGACTCGACGGCCATCCGTCGGCGCGCCGATGCATTGTCCGCCACGCTGAATTGGGCGTTCGGCGTGGTGCTTGGGTTCCTCGGCCTGGGACTCTTGCTGGGCGAGTTGGGGCTAAACGTCTCGGCTCTGATAGCGGGCGTAGGGGTCGTCGGGATCGCTCTCGGGCTCGGGGCGCAGACGCTGGTCAAAGACGTTCTCAACGGCATCTTCATCCTGATCGAAGACCAGTACGCCGTCGGCGACACGGTAACCGTGGCTGGCGCGACAGGCGAGGTGATTGAGATCAACCCGCGCCGGACCGTCATCCGCGATGACGCAGGCAACGTCTCCACCATCCCGAACAGTGTGATCACGGTGGCTGTGAATCGTACCGCGGCACTCAACCGATTCAAGGTCAGCTTCGATGTTGCTTTCCGAGATAGTGAAACTGCCGCGTCCCTGGTCGCGCAGGTTGCGCAGGAACTGGCATCGGAACACCCAACTTCAGCGAGGGGCCTGCCTCGACTTGTCTCCCAATCCGCGGTAAGCCAGGGAGACGTGCGCCTTGCCATCGTCGTTGACGCTCGCCCAGAGGATCGTTGGGCGAGCGAAGCGGATCTTCGCCGTCGCCTCAAGCGGGCATTTGATGCGGCGCGAATCGACATGAGTTTCGACGCCGGTGAGCCCACCAAATCGCCCTAAGAGGGCCGCTTCGGGACCATCACCTTACGCTTGAAGTAGCAGACTTCCTCGCCGCGCTGATTGATGCCACGTGTCTCCACGGTCACGATCCCACGGTCTCCGGCTGAGGTCTCGCGCTTCTCGAGCACCGTCGTCTCAGCCCGCACCGTGTCGCCGTGGAAGGTTGGCTTCGAGTGCTTGAGCGTTTCGATCTCCAGGTTGGCGATCGCTTTGCCAGATACGTCTGGAACGCTCATCCCGAGAACGAGCGAATAAACGAAGTTGCCCACCACCACGTTTTGCTTGAACTGCGTCTCCTCCTCA
>JBDTVB010000279.1:0-3864 GCA_040007415.1 Anaerolineaceae bacterium | reverse complement strand
GCGGTGAGCGACCGCGGTTCGTTGGCGAAGAGGGTCGTGACCGGTTCGCGGCGCGGTTGGCGGATGTTCTTTCACGACTGACCGACGGACCCGACGGCGAAACCACGGTCGCCGTCGCCCACGGAGGTGTCGTCAGCACAGTCTGTCACTTGCTTCTGGGGCTGGACTTGAACCGCCCTGGAATCTTCCAGGTTGCCAACTGCTCGCTGACGGTCATCGGGCGTGGGCCAGCGGGCCGACTGGCGATTCGCACGCACAACGATGTCTGCCACCTACCGGGAATCGTAACGACGCCCGACCGAGGCTGAGACCGGGCCCCTACTTGAGCTTCTGGCGCTCCTGCAGTTCAAGCACCGTGTTGGCGATGAGGCGCGCGTGGGGGAACGGCTTCCAACCCTGCGGCGTGTTGTAGTAGCGCGTTCCGCTCTGATATTCGTCGGGCTCGCGGTCGCCGTACTCCACGTCCACGCCGTCGACTCGAATGCTGGGGCTTCCGAGGAAACGCTTGGTCTTGGCGTCTTCCATACCATCCACTTCGGTGTAGATGACCTCCATGGTGGGGTCAGTCGCTTCAAGCGCGAGGCGGAGCGCGTCTTCGGCTTCTTTGCTGCGGCCGGTGGCCTTGGAGTACAGGAATTCAATCTTCATGAGTGTTTGCGTCGTCCGTAGAGAGTGTTGCGGCCTCGCTTGCGGTCCGGAGGCGGTTGAGCCGGTCGACGGCTAACGCTTCGAACCCCAGGCGGCCAGGTACGTAATACTGTGCCTCGGCTACTTCTTCGGGCAAGTAGCGCATGCCCGCGGCGAAGTGCTCGGGCTCTTCATGCGCGTACCGGTAACCCTGGCCATATCCAAACTGACGCATGAGGCCGGTGACAGCGTTCCTCAACCCCATGGGTACCGGCAGGTTGGAGGTCTTGGCGGCTTCCTCCTGCGCTTTCCAGATGCCCATGGCTGCGCTGTTGCTCTTTGGAGCGAGCGCGAGATAGATGGCGCACTCGGCCATCGGCAATGAGCCCTCAGGCAGGCCGATGAAGTGCACGGCCTGCTGGCAAGCCACGGCAATGCTCAACGCTTGTGGATCCGCCAGTCCAATATCTTCCGTTGCAAGAATGACCATCCGGCGCACGATGAAGAGCGGGTCCTCGCCCGCTTCGATCATCCGTGCCAGCCAGTAGAGAGTCGCGTTGGGATCTGAGCCTCGGACTGATTTGATGAATGCCGAGATGGTGTCGTAGTGGAAGTCGGACTGCTTATCGTAGTAAGGACGACGGTCTTGGAGAGCTTCTTTGATCTGAACGGCGTCGATCACGGGAACGTCGGACGCAAACGCGCTATCAGCGGCGATCTCGAGAGCCGTGAGCGCTGCACGGGCGTCACCGTTTGCCCCCTCGATGAGGAACGCCAGCGCTGTCGGATTCAACGACAGGTGGAGCTTTCCTAGCCCACGCACTTCGTCTTCCAATGCGAGGCGCACGACTTCGGTGAGGTTTTCGTCCGAAAGCCCCGCCAGGCGGATCACCCGCACTCGGCTGAGAAGTGGCGCGACCACTTCGAACGAAGGATTCTCAGTCGTGGCGCCGATGAGCGTGATTGTCCCATCCTCAACGTGGGGGAGGATGACGTCTTGCTGCGCCTTGTTGAAGCGGTGGATCTCATCGATGAAGACCACCGTCCGTTGCCCCAGTTGGCGTCTGGTGGCCGCTTCGCCGACGACCTTGCGCAACTCAGCCACTCCAGACGAAGTGGCTGAAATGGCGACGAACTCGGCAGTAACGTGACGCGAAAGGATGCGTGCCAGGGTTGTCTTTCCGCAGCCCGGCGGTCCCCAGAGGATGATCGATGGCAGGTTGCCGCGTTTCACTGCGCCGCGCAGCATCGAGCCGTCACCGATCGCGGCGGTCTGGCCGATGAACTCCTCAAGCGTGCGTGGCCTCATGCGCGCGGCCAACGGTGCATCTTGGGGCGGCGGGGGGTCTTCAACGGGGAAGCCGCGTTGAAGATGGGGCTCGTCTGTCACCGCGGTATTCTAGCCTGCGAGGAGGGCGATCGTGACGCCCTCGCCGCCCTCGTTCGGGGCTGCAGATTCAAATCGCCGCACGAGCGGATGGCCGGTAAGTGCTTCGCGGATCGCCGCCCGCAGCGCGCCGGTGCCCTTGCCGTGGATGATGCGGACAAACGGCAGGCCAGCCCGAAACGCGCTGTCCACGTAGGTCTCAAACTGCTCCAACGCGTCTTCAGCCCGTCTCCCGCGAAGATCGAGCTCCATTCCCACCGGTGGACCCGGGGGAACGAACGTCGAGACGGTCGTTGGCGAAGGGGATGGCAACTCAATGCGGTCGATCCTGTCGACCGAAACCTTCATTCGCAAAGACCCGAACTGCACCTCGACGCGCCCGTCCTCTCCCACGCCGCTGAGTGCTTCCCCAACCTGCGGAATGTCACGAACGTGAATGCTGTCCCCGCTTTGCACCTCGCGTTGGAGGGCAACCGGCCGCACGATTTCTGGCCGCCGGGGCTTCGCGCGGGCCGCTAACTTCTCGAGCTCTCCGTCCAGCCGTTTGAGCGTTTCGTCTGCCAGGCGGGTGTCGAAGTCGCGGTTTGCCGCGCGCCGCCGAATCTCATCGAGCTGGCGGTGGGCGGAGGCGACAGCGTCTTCCGCCTCGCGGTGGGCGGCAGCGAGAATAGTCGAGCGCTCCACTTCGATTGTGTTGCGCCGCTCTGCGAGCGCGACGCGCAGGTCCTCGGCTTCGCGGGTGGCGAGTTCCTCCCGGTGACGTGCATCGGTGGCGGCGATCCGCTCGTCCCGGATCTCGGCGAGCAACTGCTCCAACTCGAAGTGTTCCGGCGTCAGCTGTGCCTGGGCTTTCTCAAGGACGGCCGCATCGAGCCCGAGCCGCTGGGCGATGGCCAGCGCGTTCGACTGGCCGGGAAGTCCGATCGTGAGGTGATAGGTGGGGCTGAGCGTCTCGAGGTCGAACTCCACGGACGCGTTACGAAGCCGCGGATCGTTATGGGCAAACGCCTTCAGTTCGCCATGGTGGGTGGTTGCAACCAGTTTGCAGCCGCGCTCGAGCAGCGTTTCGAGAATTGCCCGGGCGAGCGCCGCTCCCTCGGTGGGGTCCGTACCGGCGCCCAGTTCGTCGAGAAGCACCAGCGTCCCCGGCGCCGCGTCAGCGAGGATTGTGATGACATTGCGCATGTGGGACGAGAACGTTGAGAGTGACTGCTCAATCGATTGCTCGTCGCCGATGTCGGCGTAGATGCGTTCGTAGCAGACGAACCGGCTGCCTTCGTCGCAGGGGACGGGGATGCCGGCCTGAGCCATCAGCGTGAGCAACCCGAGCGTCTTCAGCGCGACGGTCTTCCCCCCGGTGTTGGGACCCGTGATCAGCACCCCGGCGAAGTCCCCACCAACCTCAAGATCCGTTGGCACGACATCGCCACGCAGAAGCGGATGGCGCCCGCGGACGATCACGGTCGCACCCGCCGACTTGAACCAGCTTTCCACTTCACCAGCGGGCGGAAGCTGAGCCTTCAGGCGCTTCCCAAGCCTAACTTCAGCGCTAATCACATCGAGTTGGGCGAGCGCCAGCACCGTTTGGAGTGCAGCTGCTTCAGACTCTCCCAGGATGGCGGTTAAGCGTTGGAGTACCCGCCGAACTTCGCGTTGCTCGGCGAGCTGGAGTTCGCGCACCTGATTCCCGGCATCGACCACGCCCATCGGTTCAACGAATACCGTCGCGCCACTTGAGGACACGTCGTGCACGATTCCCGCGAGCTGCCCCCGGTAGTCGCTCTTTATCGGGATCACTTTTCGGCCGTTGCGTTCGGTCAGGATGCCTTCCTGGGCGATCCCGCGTCGGA
>JBDTVB010000278.1:0-3865 GCA_040007415.1 Anaerolineaceae bacterium | reverse complement strand
GCTGGACACTCTGTGCGATGTTGTCAATGTCATTGGTTACCCGGCTGAGCAGGTCGCCACGCTGCACACGGTCGACATAGCTGAGCGGTAAACGGTTGAGCTTGTCCTCGACGTCGGCGCGTAACCGGTACATCGTTCGCTGCACCACGCCGGCGAGCAGGTAGGCCATCCCGTACTGCAGTGCCCAGGATCCAAGAAGCAGCACGACGGCCAGGCCAAGGATGCGGCCGAGGTGGTCGAAGTCAATCGCACTGCGGGTGAACACTCCGTGAACGATGACATCGGTGGCGCTCCCAAGGATCTTTGGGAGCGCCACGCTCATGCCGACACTCACGATCGTCATCAAAATTGCCAGTGCCACCAGCCGGCGCTCTACCCGAAGACGCGCAAGCAAGCGCCGAGCGGTGGCGCCGAAGTCCTTGGGCTTTTCGATCGGCATGCCATACGAGCCCATGCGCATGCCAGGCTGGCCACCCGGTGGTGGCGGCCGGAACCCCGGAGCTGGTGCCTTTGGCATGGTCATGCTGCCGCCCCCTGTCCCGCCTGCGACTCCACGATCTCGGCGTAGGTCGGACAGTTCTCGAGCAGCTGGTCGTGAGTGCCCAGCCCGACGCTCTCCCCGTCTTCGAGGACCAAGATCTGGTCGGCGTGCATGATTGTGGAGAACCGTTGAGCCACGATTATCACCGCCGCGTCGCGCGTGTAGGGCATCAGCGCAGCGCGCAGCCGCGCGTCGGTCGCCAGGTCGAGCGCGGAGAACGAGTCGTCAAAGAGGTATACCTCCGGTTTGCGCACGAGCGCACGGGCCATGGCCAGGCGCTGGCGTTGGCCGCCCGACACGTTGACGCCGCCCTGGGAAATCTCAGCTTTCAGCCCTCCCGGCATGGCCCGAACGAAGTCGCTGGCTTGGGCGACTTCCAGCGCCTCCCATATCTCCTCTTCGGTGGCGTCCGGCTTGCCGTATCGGAGGTTACTTTCGATGGTTCCCGTGAAGAGAAAGGGCTTCTGCGGGACGAGGCCTATGCGATTCCAGAGGATCTCAGGGTCGAGTTCGCGTACGTCGACGCCGTCGAAAAGGACTGCGCCCGATGTAACGTCGAACAGCCGAGCGGCTAGATTGACAAGGCTGGTCTTGCCCGAACCGGTGCTTCCTATGATCGCCGTCGTTTGACCAGGCAACGCGGTGAACGAGACCTGGTCGAGGACGGAGTGCTGCGCGCCGGGATAGCGGAAACCCACGCCGCGCAACTCGAGTCGCCCGTTTGTGGCCAGCTCGGTGACGGGCGCGGACGGTGGCGCCACCGACGTGAAGGTGTCCAGCACTTCCTGGATACGCTCGGCCGAAACGCCCGCACGGGGCGCCATCATCGCGACCATGGTCGCCATCATCACGGCCATCATGATCAGTGACAGGTACGTGAGGAACGCGACGAGCGAACCAATTGACATGTTTCCGCCTTCGATCCGGTGTCCTCCGAACCAAACGACCGCAATGCTCGACGCGTTCACCACCAGGAACATGGTCGGAAACATGAGGGCCATCAGCCGGCCGGCCTTGAGCGAGGTCTGCGTGAGGTCGTCGTTGACCCTGTGGAAACGTTCGGTCTCCACGGGCTCCCGTACAAAGGCCCGCACCACGCGCATGCCGACGATCTGCCCCCGGAGGACGCTATTGATGTTGTCGAGGCGCTCTTGCATCAGCCTGAATTGCGGGACCATACGCGAGATGATGACGGTCAAGATGACCGTCAGGAGGGGTAAGCTCACCGCGAGAAGCCACGACATCCCGAGGTCCTGCCGCATTGCCATGAACACCCCGAATACGACGGTCATCGGCGCGGCAACGACCATGGTGCAGGTCATGAGGACCAGCATCTGCACCTGTTGGACGTCGTTGGTGATACGGGTGATGAGCGACGGAGCGCCAAAGAAATTGACCTCCCTGCCGGAGAAGTCGGTCACGCGATGGAAGAGCGCTCCCCGCACGTCGCGCCCGAAGCCCATCGCCGCCTTTGCCCCGCAGTACACCGCGGCGACGGAGAAGGCGCCCTGTATCGCGCTGACCGCGAGCATTTTGGCGCCGATCGACCAGATGTGCCCGGTGTCGCCGCGTAAGACGCCCTTGTCGATGATATCGGCGTTGAGGGAAGGCAAGAGAAGTGACGCGGTCGCCTGTACGCCCTGGAAGATGAGGACCGCGACGAGCCAACGGCGATACGGCCGCAGGTAGGTTCGGAGAAGCGTCAGCATCGCGAACTGTCCTTGTCAGGTCGGTCATTGTCACTGGCGCGGATGCCGTGGAGGAGCAGCGTCACAATCCCCCGCGGGGTTTTGGGCGCACTCATGAAGAGCATCGGATGACTGGCGGGTGTGCGCGAACGCAATTGGCGGGCCGCGGTGACTTGATCAGTACGCGCCCAGCTTCACACGGGCTTGAAATTCCGGCCACTGCGGCAAAGCGGTGTGGCGGAGTGGTGCGAGCGATCTGCCCTTCGAATGGCATCGAACGATCGATGGCTTCAAGTGCCCGGGGCGGCTGTTCGGGGTCGAAGGCGGCTCGTAGCACGGGCGCACGAGTGGTCATCTCGCCACCTTACACGAGTGAGTACTCACTCTTCCACCGGGAATCGCCGCGCTTCCGTCGTAACCCGCCCCATACTGGTGATGCAGGTCCGCGAACGGGTAACCCTCCACCGCCACCCGCGCGAATAGATTTGCCCCGGCAGGCGCTGGGCGTCCCTTCAGGTTCGCGGGCACCGTCCCGGCTGTTCCACCGTTTCTTATGACGTGAGTCATAGTGCAACGCCACGATTGAACGCGAGAGTCTCTACTGTCCTCTTCCTCGGAGCGGCGCGCGCCGACGGCGTCCACAGAGAGGGCGGGTCTGTGAGCACGACAACGGCGCGAGGAGGGTCTGACCTCTGACCGTCAAACCTAGAACCTCGAACCTCGACCTAGCCAATAAGGCTAGGCTGGAGGACGCGCCAGGAGCCGTACAATGAGCTTGACTTCAGCAGGAGATCTCCCATGACACAACCGCGCGTGGTTTCCCCCACGAAGCTGACTCCGCTTCGCGAGGGGATGTTCCGGATGCCCGATCGGCTGGACGGCCCGGCGGCGCTGCTCGGGGCAGTTTGCCGCAACTGCGGGGAACCGTTCTTCCCGCGGCGGGTCTACTGCGCCGCCTGTACCAGCGGAGAGATGGAGGACGTTGCATTCTCGGACAATGGTGTCGTCGAAACGTTCACCATCGTCCGTCAACAACCCCCAAACTCGGTGATGACGCCGCCCTACGCCATCGTCCGCGTCCACCTCGACGGCGGTCCTACCATCCAGACGGTGATGGCGACCGACGACATCGATTCCGCTTTCATCGGCGCGCGAGTACGACTCGCCATCCGGCGTCTAAAAGAGAACGAGGCGGGCGAGACTGTCGTCTCATTCATGGCGCGGCCGGCCAACAACTAAGAGGAGAGCAATGATGCGCGACGTATTGGTTCTCGGCGCGGGCCTTCACCGGTTCGGGCGCTTCCCAGACAAGAGCCTCCAGGACCTGGGGCGAGAGGCGATCAGCAGGGCGCTCGAAGACTCAGGCGTCCCTTTCAAGGACATTGAAGTAGCGTACGTGGGGCGTGTCCTGGCCGGTATGGGGGCGGGACTCAACGTGGTCTCTGAGATGGGCCAAACGGGCATCCCGGTGATCAACATCGAGATGGCCTGCGCAAGTTCCACAAGCGCGTTCCGCGAGGCCTACTTATCGGTCGCGCACGGCGTGTACGACACGGCCCTCGTCGTCGGATTCGAGAAGATGCAACGCGGCATGCTTCAGATCTCTGAGCAGACCAGCTACCAGTCGGTGATGGGC
>JBDTVB010000277.1:0-3871 GCA_040007415.1 Anaerolineaceae bacterium | reverse complement strand
GTTTTCAAGACAGCTGCATTAAACCACTCTGCCACCTCTCCACTCGCGATTCTCACGCCCATCGCCCGGTCAAGACAAGTCCACCGCAACTTGGGCACGGCCGACCTCGGTGCGACACTGCTCCAATGCGCCGTGTGTCCAGCATGATCTGCGTTGCGATCGGTTCTGCCCTGCTGCTCAGCGCCTGCGGTCAGCAGGCCGCGGAATCTTCCCCGGCAGTGCATTCAAAGTCTCCGGCGGCGACACTGGCGGCGGGTGAAATCGTGCCGTGGGCGGACATTCCCGCTCCGCTGGAGACCCGCACACAACCAGACATCCCTCCGCTCGAATCCACGCTCTTCGCCCCTTCGACCGTACGGGTTGGCGAGACTCTTCGTTACCAACTAACCGTGCGAAATAGCGCTGCGACGACCTACCGATGGCCGTCCGGATGTCCCGTCTTCCTGGCAATTCTGCAGACCGCGCCGCCTGAACCCCGTAACGTGGCAGGCAATCACCAACAGTTGAACTGTCGTCTCGCTCGGGACCTATCCCCCGGCGACGAGGCTCGTTTCGAGCTGCTGCTTTTGCTGCCACCAGAAGTACCAGCGGGCCAATGGATCCTCGCGCTCTCGTTCACGCAGCCGGGTCATTCGGCCTCGCCCCCGGCCACTGCCAGTCTCACGGTCGAACCCTAGCCGCCCTTGGTGAATCGCGGAGCGCAGCGGTGAGTCGCAGTTAGCAGTCTTGACACCGGAGTGCCAGCCCGAACAAGATCCATGGTAGTTCACCCTCCCTGCCCGGTCCGAGGTATCAATTGCCCACCTACGAATACCACTGTCCCAAATGCAAGACCTCGTACGACCTCCGCCAGGGTTTCGACGCCGAGACGACGCATGCCTGCGAGAATTGCGGGAAAGGCGTTGCCAAGCGCGTCCTTCACGCGCCCAAGGTGTTCTTCAAAGGAAGCGGGTTCTACGTAACCGATAGCAAGAGCAAGAGTTCAGCGGTAGCGGATTCCTCGCCGTCCACTGCTGAGGCAACCGGCGATAGCGGTTCGAGCACCAAGTCTGAAGCCAAGACAGAAACCAAGGCGGAGGGCAAGCCTCAGAAAGCGGCCGCTCCGGCGAAGTCATCGCCGAAGACGGACGCCGCCGCGTCCTGAACCTCTTATAAACGAGCAGTTCTCAAGCTTCCGTTTCGACCTATGCGTTGCTGCCACTGCCCCCTATACTCCGCCGATGGTCAGGCATGCCCTTGCCCCGAGCGAATTGAAGAGCGAGACGCGGGACCGCATCCTCGCGGTCGCCTGCGCACTGTTCGCTCGTCGCGGGTATCAAGGCACCACCATCCGGCTAATCGCCAAAGGCGCCGGGGTCACCGACCCGGCGGTTTACTACTACTTCCCTACCAAGCGCGCATTGCATGATGCGCTGCTCGTCGAACCACTCATCGACACACCGTTGACCAGCACCAGCGACCTCGAATCCGCCATCGCCACCATGGTCACCTTCTTCACCGGCTACGCTGCCAGTGCAGACTTGGTGCGCCTTTCGTTCCGGGAACAGATCAGCAGCACGCCCGCGGGGGTGCAATTTCGCCGTGATAACGACGCTACCTACCGTAAGCTTGTCCGCCCCTTCTTCGTGAACTATTACGGTGACGAGGCCAGCCAGAGGGAGGACCTCGTCACCTTCTTGCTTTGTGGCCTCTTCTGGGATGCGATTCTCAGGTACGGCGATAGCTTCGAAAGCCATGTCCGTGGTGATGGCTTCCAGCAGAACCTGCTCGAACTCCTGCGCTCGGTGCTCCCGGTGCGGGAAGGACACAACGAGTGACTGTTCCGCCACCTCTAGGCGTGCGTGGGAAGGACGAAACCCGCGGGCGAATCCTCAAGGCCGCGATGGAACTGTTCGGACGGGATGGCTTCGACTGCACCACCATCCGCGCAATCGCCGAACAGTGTGATCTATCCGATCCGGCGCTCTACTACTACTTCAAGACGAAGCGCGACATCCTCCTGGCACTCTGGGATCTGCCGTCACCGCTTGAACCGATGCGCCCAACAACTCCCAGGAACATGCGTCCTGCATCTCCTGAGTTCCCTATGGACGACGGTGTGCTCATGGGTCTCGTGGACTGGATGCTCGACGGGTCCGCCAGGCAAGATTCCCTCAATCGGCTTCTCTTCCGTAGCGTTCTTGACGGCGACAAAACCGCAATCGCTCTCCGTGAAACGAAGCGGCGGGGCTGGCTCTCGGTTCTCACCCCATACTTCGCCAGCGTGTTCCCTCCTGCTGAACTGGCCATTCGGCTCGAGACGGCAGTCATGCTCGCTCTTGGCTTTGTCTACACCGCGCAGATAGAGAACGGCGCGGATTTCCCGAAGGTCGCTGCGGACCCGGCCTTTCGCGCACCCCTCAAGCAACTCATGCGACTCGCCATCCCACTGCCACCAGCGGGCGAGCACTAGCCTGCGCGCGGTTGTCCAACGAGTCTCGCAGGCATCGGTGGCCGTCGCCGGGGACGTTGTCGCCGAAATTCACGCCGGTTTCCTCGTCCTGCTCGGGGTGACCAGTACCGACACTCCGACGACCGCGCATCAGATGGCCACCAAGGTGATCGGCCTGCGGATCTTCAACGACGAGGGCGGTCGAATGAATCTCGGACTCAGGGACGTCGCCGGCGCCGTGCTCTGCGTCAGCCAGTTCACGCTCTATGGAAACGTGCGGCGAGGTCGGCGACCGTCCTTCGAAACGGCCGCAGCTGCTGACGTCGCTCGCCCGCTCTACGAAGCTTTCTGCGAGGCGATCCTGGCGCTCGGCGTTCCCTGTGAACGCGGTCGATTCGGCGAGCACATGATCGTCTCCCTCGTGAACGACGGGCCAGTCACCTTGGTAATCGACTCCGCCGAGATGGACGTCGCCCGCCGGACTTGACCGGAACCTACGGCTCACCCCAACGTTCAAGCACTACCCGAAACAAGGATTACCGACGATGCGGATGAGTAAGCTCCTCCTGAAGACCCTGCGCGAACCGCCATCAGAGGCAGAACTTGCCAGCCACAGGCTTCTCCTCCGCGCTGGCCTCGCCACCTCGCTTGCTGCCGGCCTCTACTGCTTCACGCCGCTCGGCTGGCGGGTCATGCGCAAGATCGAAAACATCCTCCGTGACGAAATGGACCTGAGTGGCGCCCAGGAAGTGCACCTTCCGGCTCTCCAACCCATAGAGAGCTGGGAGCAGACCGGCCGGGCCGCCACGATGGGCCAGACCCTGTTTCGCCTCGCTGACCGCAAGGAGCGAGGCTTCGTCCTTGGCCCCACGCACGAAGAAGTCGTGAGCTTCCTCGCTTCCCGCACCATTCAGAGTTATCGCGATCTCCCGGTGACGCTCTACCAGATTCAGACCAAGTTCCGCGATGAACAGCGGCCGCGCGGCGGCCTTGTGAGACTCCGCGAATTCACGATGAAGGATGCCTACAGCTTCGACACGGACTGGGACGCACTCGATACCTCGTACGCTGCAACTTTCGCCGCCTACACGCGCATCTTCGAACGGGCCGGCATCCCGGTGATTCCCGTCGCAGCCGACTCTGGAGCGATCGGCGGCAAAGAGAGCCAGGAGTTCATCTTCCTCACAGAAGATGGAGAAGACGAAATACTCCTCTGTCCCGGCTGTGGCTATGCCGCGAACGCCGAAAAGGCAGAGTTCCGACGCCCTGCGCCAGTCGACAGTACGGCAGCGGTGATGACAAAGGTCGCGACTGCGGGAGTCAAGACAATCCCCGACCTCGCCAGGTTCCTCAACATCGAACCGCGCCAAACCAACAAGGCTGTTTTCTACAAGGTCGATGGCAAGCCCGTCTTCGTCGTGATTCGCGGCGACCTCGATG
>JBDTVB010000276.1:0-3887 GCA_040007415.1 Anaerolineaceae bacterium | reverse complement strand
CTTCGAGACTCCCGCCTTGTAGGCGTGGAGCAGACGTCCCGCCCGCCAAAACTTCTCGCGAAGGAACTCCGCGTTATGTTCGGCGACATCGCGATAGCTCGGGTTTTGCAGCACGCGTACGGCTTCGGCGAACGCACCCAGCGCCAGGCCATTCCAAGACGCCAGCATCTTGTCGTCCAGACCCGGCTTCACGCGGCGGTCACGGAACTTGAGCATCGTCGTGCGCAACGATTCGACCTTCTCCAGTAGCGCCGGCACCTGTAGTCCGAACCGCGCAGCAACAGCATCCGCGTCCTGGCGAGTGGAGAGCACGTTGCGGCCTACCAGTTCCGGGTGATGCGGATCGGTGAAGTTTCCATTCGCTGACAGCCCGAACCAGTCAACAAAGAGGGGCGCGTCGTCCCCGAGAATGGCTGCTACTTCATCGAGGGTCCAGACGAAGCACTTCCCTTCGACGCCTTCGCTATCCGCGTCCTGAGCGGCGTAGAAACCACCCTCAGGATCGAGCATTTCGCGCTCAAGATAGGCGAGGGTCTCGCGCACGATCCGTTCGAACAGCGGTTCGCCGGTAAGCTGGAACGCGTGCAGGTAGACCCGCACGAGCTGTGCATTGTCGTAAAGCATCTTCTCGAAATGCGGCACCAGCCACCGTTCATCGACGCTGTACCGCGCGAAACCCCCTCCAAGCTGGTCGTACATGCCGCCGCTGGCCATCTGCCGCAGCGTGTGAAGCGCCATCTCTCGAGCCTCCGAACCAGCGTCCGTGCCCGTAGAATGCGCGAGCAGGAACTCCAGGCCAGAAGGGCTTGGGAACTTCGGCGCCATCCCGAAGCCGCCCCACACGGTGTCAAAGACGTCCTTGTATTGCTCCACCGCCCGGGACGGAAGATCGGCGCTGATGTCTGCCTCGCCCTCCGCGACGCGGGCAGCCGCCTCGCGGAGGTGTGCTGTGATCGCCTCCGCCGATTTCACGATCTCGTCACGTTCGTCCGTCCACTTTGCGTGAAGCGTTTCGAGCACTCGCGGGAAGCCGGGGCGGCCGTGGCTGTCAGCAGGTGGGAAGTAGGTGCCCGCATAGAACGGCTTACCATCAGGCGTCATGAAGACCGTCATCGGCCAGCCGCCCTGGCCAGTGAGCGCCTGGACGGCGGTCATGTAGACGCCATCGATGTCCGGCCGTTCTTCGCGATCCACCTTGATGTTGATGAAGTAGCCGTTCATCAACGCCGCGATCGCCGGATTCTCGAACGATTCGTGCGCCATCACGTGGCACCAGTGGCAGGCGCTGTAGCCGACCGAGAGGAGCACGGGCTTACCCTGCGCTCGCGCCGCCTCAAACGCCGCGTCCCCCCACGGAAACCAGTCGACGGGGTTGGCGGCGTGCTGCAACAGGTAGGGGCTGGTCTCGTCCTTCAGGCGATTCGCCATCGCGCGTTCCTCGTGCTCCCACCGTAGCGGTTCGGCCTTTTCGGAGCGAGAATCGAACTTGCAATACGAACATTCGTTCGCTATCGTACGTGGCGGAGGAAGCGACCTTGGACCGAGCCGCGATCAAGGAACTGTACGACTACACCGACTTCGCGTGGGAACGGATCGCCGCAACGATCGACACACTGCCGCCACCGCAGTTCGGCGAACGCGTTCCGGGCTCGGGTTGGCCCGCGCTTCGCGATTGCTTCGAACACTTCGTTTCGGCCTACGACGGTTGGATCAACGGGGAATGGGCGCTCGGGCTCCGCAAGTTGATGCACACCGGCCCCGAATCGCTCCAGAGCTGGGCGCAGATGCGCAGCTACCGCCGAGAAAGCCGGGCCGCGTTTCTCGGAGCCTTGGAGTGTCCGGACGCTGACCTCTACGCGAAGCGCGAGTACCGCTTTACGGACATCCCGGAGATGCTCAGCCGGGCGGACATACTCGCAAATCTCCTGATCCACGAACGCGGACACCACGGTGACCTCAACACTCTCTTCCACCAGTTGGGCGTCCGCAGTTTCGCGATAGACTACCGCTACTTCCTCACACGTCCCGGGGACTTTGTGATGGACGGCTAGGGCGGGTTGGCCTTCCATCTCAGTATCCCGACAGGAGAGAGCTCATGCCCGCTGACCTCGTCATTCGCAACGCCCGCATTCTCGATGGCTCCGGCGGGCCCGGATTCGCCGGGGACGTGGAAGTGGCCGATGGACGCATCACTACTGTCGGCACGGCCAGCTCGGCCAGGCGCGAAATCGACGCTCACGGTCTCGTCCTATCTCCTGGTTTCGTGGATACCCACTCGCATGACGACGGGGCGTTCATCCGCTATCCGGGGATGGAGTTCAAGCTTGCACAGGGCGTGACCTCGGAAGTCAGCGGGAACTGCGGGTCAAGCACGATCCCCAACGAGCCCTACCGAAAGTTCATGCCCGGCGACCTGGCCAGCTCGAAGAACGCGAACTGGAGCGACCTCAATGGCTATTTCGCGGCCTGCATGGCCCAGCGGCCAGCGATCAACAACATGATGCTCGTTGGCCACAACCGGGTGCGGGCCTACGTGCTGGGGGTCGAGAAGCGGCTGGCAACGCCAACTGAACTCGTCGAGATGCGCGGCCACGTGCGCCAGGCGATGGAACAGGGCGCCTGCGGCTTCTCGACCGGGCTCATCTACGAACCCGGGCGGTACAGCGACACGAACGAGGTGGTCTCACTGGCGGAGGAGTGCGCGCCCTTTGGCGGCCTCTACGCGACGCACATGCGCAACGAAGGTGACAAGCTGCTCGAAGCAGTGGAAGAGGCGCTCACGATCGCACGTTCCGCGGGCATCGGCCTCCACATCTCGCACCACAAAGCCGCGGGGAGGCGAAACTGGGGGCGGATCGGCGAGTCATTTGCGCGCATCGACCGCGCTGAGGCCGAGGGTATGAGCGTGACACTGGACATCTATCCGTATACCGCGGGAAGCGGCCCGATGTGGCAGTACGTCAACCTCGAGAAGATCGACGTGGAGTGGGCGACCAACGTGATGATCAACAGTTGCCCGGATGACACCACGCTCGAAGGCAAGATGATCCCCGAGATCGGCGACGCGCACGGCTGGGACGTCGCCGAAACCGTGCGGCAAATCCTGAGCACCACCCGCGCCACGAACGTCATCTGCACCCACTTCATCATCGATGAGGCGGACATCGAGACGAACTTGCGGGATCCGCGCGTGATGATCGGCTCGGACGGGATCCCTGACCTCAACGGCCGGCCCCATCCGCGTCTATTCGGCACGATGCCACGCGTACTAGGTCAATACGTCCGCGAACGAGGCATCATCACGCTCGAAGAAGCGATCCGGCGCATGACAAGCTTGGCGTGCGACCGGTTTGGCATGGCTGGCCGGGGCCTCGTCCGCGAAGGCTACTGGGCGGACCTCGTCCTCTTCGACCCCGAGACGATCCGCGACACCGCCACGTACAAAGAGCCGAAACAGGAACCCGTGGGCATCAAACTCGTCGTGGTCAACGGGCAGATAGCATGCGAAAACGGGAAGCACACCGGTGCCGGCGCGGGCCAGATGCTGCGCTACCGCCAGAACGGTTAGCACCTCGCGGTGGCTCGTGACCATTTCTCCGTCCGCTGGCGCGCCTCTATAGTCGGTCTATACCCAATTCCACCGGAGACTAACCATGCCTCAGATGCCTGCACTCTCGCTCGCCGCCGTTGCGGGGCGCCGCAAAGCCACCGTCGAACTCGCCCAAGAGATCGAAAAGAGAGGCTTCCAGGGTATCTACTGTGCCAGCTTCGGGGATGGGATTGGCCTTTGCCTCTCAATCGCGCACGCAACGAAGGAGGTTCGCTTCGGTACCGCGATCGCGAACATCTATGCCCGCAACGCACTCGACATGGGCCAGGCCGCGTCT
>JBDTVB010000275.1:0-3896 GCA_040007415.1 Anaerolineaceae bacterium | reverse complement strand
GACTGTGAATAAGAGACCGCCAGGGGAACCACGATGATCAAGCCGCCCGCACTCAACGCACTCTTTTCCAGCTCCAACGAGGAGCGAGAATTCGGATCGGTGGAGACGTCGCCGATCCTCCGCTTCGTCCGGCCAACCGCGCTGGCAGTGGGGGTATTGATGTTCTGCGTACAGGCGCAGACTGTGGTCTCGACCGGGGGCAGCGGGAACTGGACGGTCATCTTCCTGTCCACTGCGTTGTTTGCTGGCGTCCATGCGCAGTTCTGGTATGAGGAATCTGAGCACGGGCGGCGGTTTCACCGGGCGATGGAACGGATGCGAGGCCGAATTTACGAGGACGACGATACTGGCCTACCGAACAGTCGTCATTTCGTATTCGAGCTTCGCCGCCAGATGATGCGCTCCGTACGCAACGGTCGCGGTTTCTCGCTTGTGTTGACCGACATCGGCGGATTCGAAAAGGCGAAGGGCTTCGAGGGAAAGATCATCCCGGCGATGACGAGGACGTTTCGCCACTCGCTGACGGAGGGCGATTTCATCGCTCACCTGCAGGGCCCGATCTACGCCGGTATCGTCCTGGACGACGGCGACCACTCGGCGGCCGAAAAAGCAGACAATCTGCTGCAGGCGATCGGCTCGTGCATTCCGCTTGAACTGGCGGGAGACGTCTTCCCGGTGGTGTCGTTGAGCGGATATGAGGGCGAGCTGGAAGTGCGCGACTTCCTTCGTCGAGCGCAGCGTGACCTGCTAGGTTCCCGTTCAAAGGGGAACACGGTCCGCCCGCAGGCGAGACCACGACCGATCGAGTTGGCCGCCTAGATCGAAAGAAACCTACCTGCCGCCACTCCGTTGGATGGAGCAAACGAAGCCCGCCGGCCTGGCCACCGCGGGCTTCGTCGGTGCCCGGATCTTCGCCCATCCTGCAGGTAGCGGCGCTCATTCGTGAGGCGCGTCGCTGAGGAGTGGAGCGGGCGAAGGGAATCGAACCCTCGTCTCAACCTTGGGAAGGTCGCATTCTGCCATTGAACCACGCCCGCAATCCGCGCGCTGGATCGTATCATCTGGCCACGCTTCGTTCGAGGAATGTTTGAATGCCACTCTCCCGCGAATTGTCACTGACCACCGAGCAACTCGATGAGTTGATGCTGAGCAGTTGGAACATGCGCATCGCAACCATCGGTCCAGGCACCCGGATCAACCTGACGCCACTCTGGTTCGGTTGGGCGGGCGGGAACATCTACACTTTCTGCCGGGGGCAGAAAGTGACGAACCTCCGACGGGACCCGGTGGCGACGATTCTGGTGGATCGAAACGAGCGCTTCCCTGAGCTCCAGGGAGCGATGTTCCAGGGGCGCGGAGTGGTGCTTGAAGACGCTGAAGCGGAGGCTGCCGACCCTCACCTTGAGGAGATTCGGATGCAGATGGGGACCAAGTACGCAGGTGGGCATGGGGAGGCAAGCGCCGCGCCGCGCCGCAACACAGCCAGCGCTCGCGGGCGAAGCGGTCGCTGGGTCCGGTTCGAGCCGGTCCGGCTGGTGACATGGGACAACCTGAAGCTCAAGGCGCGCGGCTGACCTGGGACACCCTCACAAATCGTGCTATTGACAGCCTCATATACTCGAAGGAGGCATGGAGGTGTCCCGTGTACGGGTATGTCAGCAGTGTCGTCGGTGAGAAGGGTCGCCAGATCTACACAATTAGCCGTACTGCAACGGTAACCCAAGCGGTGCGCGAAATGAACGACAAGGGGATAGGCGCGTTGCTCGTGATGGAGGACGAGCGGATCGCTGGCATCTTCACCGAGCGCGATGTTTTGCGGCGTGTAGTCGATGCCGACCGCGACCCGGCGCTGACGAAGGTCGCTGCGGTAATGACGCGCAACCCGGCGACAATCCCGATCTCGGCGCACGTCAGCGAGGCAATGAACCTGATGACCAGCAGCCGCTTCCGGCATCTCCCAGTGGTGGAAAACGGGTCCGTCGTCGGTATGCTCTCTATTGGCGACATCTTGCGCTGGCTGACGATGCAGCAGGAAGACGAGATTCGCCAGATGACCGCCTACATCACCGGCCAGGGGCCGGCCGAAGGGATGGCTACCGGCCTTTGAATTCGGGCTCGCGGCGCTCGACGAAACTGAGCGCGCCTTCGCGGTGGTCTTCGGTTGTGAAGAGGTAGGCGAGCGAGCTACCAACGTAGGCTCCCATCTCGTCCATCCCAGCGTGGACGCTCTTGCGCAGCCCTTCTTTCATGTAGCGCATGGCTATCGGTGGGTTGGCAGCGATCTTCTGCGCCATCTTGAGGGCCGTGGGCATGAGTTCATCGTGCGGCACCACAGTGGAGACGAGACCGATGCGTTCGGCTTCCGGGGCTTCGATGACATCGCCCGTGAAAAGGAGTTCAGCCGCTTTGGAGGGCCCTACAAGCCTTGGCAGCCGCCACAGCCCCCCGATGTCAGAGACCAGTCCGCGCTTGATGAAGAGTTCACCGAACTTCGCCCGGTCAGAAGCGATGCGGATGTCGCAGAAGAGCGCCAGGTCCATACCCCAACCTACGGCCGGGCCGTTGACGGCCGCGATCACCGGTTTGTCACATTCGAGCACCGCGACGGCCGCCGGGGTGGGACGCGGGCGGACGTCCCGGAGACGGGTTAGCGTTGCGTCGCGCTGCTCGCCGAGCATGATCTGCTTCACGTCGTCTCCCGAGCAGAAGGCGCGGCCCGCCCCGGTAAGAATGACGCAGCGCACGTCCGGGTCGCGGTGAGCCTGTCGAAAGGCATCCTCCAGTTCGGTGTAGAGGCTCCGCGTCAGGGCGTTCATCGCCTCGGGCCGGTTGAGGGTAACGGTGGCGATGTGATCGGCGACGGTGTAGTCGAGTTCGGACATAGGAATTCTCCGGGGGTGGATGTGGGCCATAGTCGTGCGCCAACGGCCCCGTGATGTCAAGCGCGAGACAGGGCGATTGTCACTCAGTATGGTTTTGCTTACGCAGCCTGAAGGAGTCCAATCATGAGTTTGCCAGAAGCCGTGGCCACCCGGCCCGAAGACCTTGGAATCGATAGTGAGAAACTGGAAGCGGTATTCGCGCGGGCGAAACGAGACGTTGACGACGGCGTTTTGCCCAGCGCCCAGGTGGCAATCGCACGCCATGGAAAGCTCGCAGGGCTTCGCACGTACGGCAGCGTAAGCCACGGGGGCACCGAAACCCCGGCTACCGGACAGACGCTGTATACGATCTTCTCATGCACGAAGGCGATCGTGGGCGCTGCCGTGTGGACCTTGTTCGAAGACGGGCTCTTGAAGCTCGATGAGAAGGTCATCGACATCATTCCCGAGTTCAACACGAACGGGAAAGAGGTCATCACGGTCGAGCAGGTGCTGACGCATACGTCCGGATTCCCTCTCGCACCGTTTCGCGCGACAGACTGGGACAACCGGGAGCGCCGGCTGCAGCGATTCGCACAGTGGCGTTTGAACTGGGAGCCCGGCTCGCAGTTCCAATACCACGCCAGTTCTGCTCACTGGGTGCTGGCGGAGATCATCGAGCGGCGCACGGGGCAGGACTTCCGTGCGTACGTCAGGCAGCGAATCCTGGATCCGATGCGGCTCGACAACCTCTATGTGGGCATGCCCGAAGCGCTGAACAGCCGGGTGGCGGACGTCCGCTACATGGGCCTCCCGGTGCCCCCAGAAGGCGGCTGGGGCGAAGTCACGCCGGAAGCGATAGCGGGCATGAACGCCCTCGAACAGCGGGTCGTTGGCGTACCCGGCGGCGGCGGAATTGCTGGTGCGGCACAACTCGCGCTCTTCTACCAGCCGTTGATCAACGGCGGGGTGACCAGCGACGGGACCCGTGTGATGAAAGCCGAGACGATTGAGTTCGCGACGCAAGTCCGCACC
>JBDTVB010000274.1:0-3905 GCA_040007415.1 Anaerolineaceae bacterium | reverse complement strand
ACCAGGCTTTTGCCCGGCTCGTCTCTGTACCAGACCGCGACGTTTATGACGGCGCCGTAGCTGGCGAATGGGGAGCGCGCCTGGCCGATGCCGGGCGCCTGCTTGGGTTCCCATTCGAATTCGGGAGTGCTTCGGTGGACCCCTCGGTTACGCCACAGGACTTCCAGGCTGAGTTCCTGCGCGTCTTCGAAATCGGGAACGGCAATGGCCCGGCGGCTTCACTCTACGGAGGCTCGTACGGGGCTGACAGGATGCAGCGACTAGAGGAAGTCGTTCGCTTCTACGAGTACTTCGGGCTCACCGCATCGGCTGAGGACCCGAGGCCCGGGGATCACCTGGCCACGGAACTCGAGTTCATGAAGTACCTCACCTACAAGGAAGCCGTCTCGCCATCGCCTCGGCTGCAGAGTTCGTACCGCCGTGCCCAGCACGACTTCCTGGATCGTCAGCTCGCCCCCTGGTTGCCGAAGCTGGTCGAGAAGACGCGAGACGCCGAAACCTGGCCGTACTGGGACTGGGTCGTCGACACCGTGGCTGCCTTCGTGGCTGCGGACGCTGTGCACTCCGCCGCCGCGGTCGCGGTATAGGCGGCCGGGACGTGGGAGGTGACGCATGACCACGCAACCGGCCTCCCGCTACCGTGAACGCTGGACGTGGGACCGCTCCACCTTCGCGACCCATTGCCTGAACTGCCTCGCCACCTGTCCTTACCGCGTGTACACCCGAGATGGGCAGATCCTGTTCGAAGAACCGGCAGCGGTATTCGAACAGATCGAAGAAGGTGTGCCAGACATGAACCCCATGGCCTGCCAGAAGGGCAGCGCGTGGAGTGTTCAGCTTGACTCGCCCGATCGTCTCTTGTACCCAATGCGGCGCAGGGGGGAACGTGGCTCCGGAGAATGGGATCGCATCTCCTGGGATGAAGCCCTCACCGAAGTGGCGGATGCTCTTATTGAAGCCATTGACCTGGAGGGGCCGGAATCCATCGTCTTCGAAGAGACCGTTGAGGGTGGGCTGCTCACGCAGGCAGCCTACCTGCGCTTCGCCGGACTACTCGGCGCAACCACTCTCGACGCCAACGGCCTCATTAATGACTTCCCGGCGGGTCAACACATCACTTTCGGCAAGTTCTCCTGCGCCAGCTCCGTGGACGATACGTTCCACGCGGAACTCATCCTTATCTGGCATTCGAACCCTTCCTACACCTCCATCCCGTACGCGCATTACATCACGGAGGCGCGCTACCACGGGTCACAAGTGGTCTGCATCGCGCCGGACTACAGCCCTTCCGCGCTGATGGCGGACATGTTTGTTTCTGTACGGCCAGCGACTGACGCAGCATTCGCGCTGGCAATGTGCCAGGTGATCATTGAAGAGGGCCTGTACAACCGTGAGTTCGTCCAATCACAAACTGATCTGCCGCTCCTTGTGCACCGGGCGACCCGGCGATTCCTACGTGGGCCCGAAGTCACGGCTGGTGAGCGAGAGGATCAATTCTATTGGTGGGACGCGCAGAAGGGCGCACTCACTGACGCTCCGCGCGGGACCCTGGAGTTGGACGGGGATGACCCAACCCTTGAAGGGGTTTTCAGCGCGACCGGCGCAGATGGCTCTGCCCTTGACCTGACTACGGTTTGGGAGCTGCTCCGTGAACGGCTGAAGGACTACACCCCCGAGGCCGCCAGTCCCGTTTGCGGCGTCCACCCAGACGTCATCCGGAAACTAGCGCGGGACGTAGCAAGCAAGCGGACGAAGATCGTCGAAGGGTTCAACACCCCGAAGTACTACCACGGTGACTTGATGGAACGGGCAATGTGCCTGCTTATCGCGCTTACCGGGAACTGGGGACGTCCGGGCACCGGTATTCAAGGGCTCGCCCTGGCGGGTCTGGACGGCTACATGCTCTTCGGCATGAAGCAAAAGCGCGGCGTCGCGGAGACGATCCGCATCATGGACGGTGTGGAAGGCGCGATCGAAGCATTGCGGTCGCAAGACCCTGAAGCCTCTGACGAAATTCTCGGCTACGAACTGCTAGTGCGCGGCGTCGCAGCGGGTACGACAAGTCCACCGGCATTCTTCCACTTTTACCATTGCGGTTACCGGGAGACGTGGAATCGGAAGGAGTGGGCGGACGAGACGACGGACCGCCTTTTCGAAGACTATCTGTCGGACGCCACCCGGCGGGGATGGTGGGGAGGTTTGGTGAAGCCCGGCCCGGCAACTGATCCACAGGTACTCTTCATCGTCGCCACAAACCCCGTGCGGCGGCAACGGGGCGGTTCCGACACGCTGCTCCACAACCTGTGGCCGAAGCTAGAGAAGGTAGTGGTGGTGGAGAACCGGATGAGCGCCACCGCGCTCCAGGCCGACATCCTCCTCCCCGCTGCTATGCAATACGAGCGACTGAACCTCCAGTACGCCATCACCCACTCGTTCCATGTCGGCTTTTCGGAACAGGCGCGGCCTCCTGCGGGAGAAGCGCGGACCGAGTGGGAGATCTTCAAGGCGCTCTCGGCCAAGGTCCAGGAGCGTGCCCCTGAGATGGGGGTCAACACCTATTTGGACGGCCGTCGCCAGCCGCGGCGGCTGGACAACTTGGCCGACGCCTTTACGGCCGGCGGCGCCTACGCTAGCGAGGAGTCGGTCGTGGACGAGTGGCTGCGCGACAGTGTAGAAGCGGGGACGCTGCCGGAAGGCGGCACCCTCGGCGCTCTACGCGAAAAGGGAACGGTGCGCTTTTCAGGTCTCGGGATGTTCGCTCCGGGGCTCTCGCTGGCTGCGAATGTGGAGCCAGACCGCACTGTCACGGCGTTCCAGTGGCACGTGGACGACGGCGTGCCCTTCCCGACGCTCACGAGGCGAGCTCAGTTCCTGATTGACCATCCCTGGTTTGCGGAGGCTGGCGAAGACCTGCCCTGCCACAAGGAGAACCCGTTCGTCGGTGGGCATTACCCACTCCTGCTCACCAGCGGACACGCGCGCTGGACCGTCCACGCGGTGTCCATGGGGAACGAGGTTCTCGCCGGTACCCATCGCGGCGAACCTCTCGCCATCCTCGGCAACCACGACGCGGAAGCTCGGGGCATCAGCGACGGCGACCTGGTGGAGGTGAGTAACGACCGTGGCAGCTACTGCGTCCGCGTGCGGGTTTCCTCGCGCGTTCGCCCGGGCCAGCTCATTGTGTACAACGGCTGGGAACCGCACATGTTCCCGGGCTGGAAGGGTTCCAACGAAGTGGAACCTGGGATGGTGAAGTGGCTCCACCTGGTGAGCCGTTACGGCCACTTGCGGTACCTCCCCTTCGGCTGGCAACCTGTCCCCGCCGACAGAGCTGTGTTTGTGGAGGTAACAAAGGCATGACTCAGGCTGGGACGAGCACCACAGGCAAGCCGGAGCCCTTCACCCTCAGTGAGGCCGAACAGGCAGCGATCGGTCGAGTGTTTGAAGCCGGCCCATCCGTGTTCGGCGCTCTCTCCACGCTGCGCACTCGCCGTATCGGGCTCGGCTATCGCAGTGAAACGGGTGAGGAAGAGAGCTTCAACTGGTCCAGCCATATGGTTGTGCGCCAGCGAGAAGGCCCGCTTGCCTTCAAATCAGCATCGGCCCCAGCGCCGCTTTCCGAAGTGGAAGAGGCGCTCATCGCCTGGGCGGCGTTGGGTCCGAACGGAATTGTAACCGCCGACATCCCGGTCCAGGGCGACCTTTCGAGCCTGCTCTCCTGGGCCGGACGTACGGTGCCCGCATCCAGCAACGACCATGCTGTTGACTTGTTCATTATCAACGACCAGGGTGTCCACCTGTACCGGCCCGGAAAGGAGCGGATGGCACCGGTGGAGATTCGAGGCCCGGATGACTACTGGAAGATCTTGCACTGGTATCGTTCGGGGCGCCTCAAAATCTCGGAT
>JBDTVB010000273.1:0-3910 GCA_040007415.1 Anaerolineaceae bacterium | reverse complement strand
GGTCGCGCTGTTCTGCGCGGCCGTCGCGCCCGAGATCGTTGGGCGGGACCAACGGACTCGTACCCTCTCGCTTTACTTCTCACGCGCGCTCCAGCGCCGGGACTACGCCTTGGCCAAACTGGCGGCATTCACCACAGCGCTCCTGATGCTCACGCTTCTCCCCCAGGCGGTACTGTTCCTGGGCAACATGCTGGCTACCAACGACACCAAGGCATTCCTCCAGGACAACTGGCGCGAAATTCCGCGAATCGTGAGCAGTGGCCTTCTGATCGCCGGCATGATGGCCTCCCTCTCCCTCGCCATCGCCTGCCAGACGCCGCGACGTTCGTACGCCACGGTCGCCGTCATCGCCGTATTCCTGGTGACCACACCGCTGGCTGCCATCTTCGTCCGGGAGGCCGGTGGCATTGGGCACTACGCCATACTGTTCAGCCCGTTCGACTTGCTCGGCGGGGCTACGCAGTGGCTGTTCGATGCCGATCCGGAACGCGAGGACATCGTCTACATCGCAGACCTCCCGGGGTTGCTCTACCCGGCGGTGGCTCTGGCCGTGACTGCCGCGGCGACCGCGTTGATCCTCCGGCGCTACGATCGGATAGCCGCGTGACCATTCCCGCCGCAATGGAACCCGTCCCGCCCACGTCCGCCGCTGACCACGCGATCGAGGTCAAAAACGTCTCCAGGTGGTACGGCAACATCGTCGCTGTGAACGACATTTCGTTCTCGCTCGGGGCTGGGGTCACCGGGCTGCTGGGCCCGAACGGGGCCGGGAAATCCACGCTTCTGCACATGCTTTCGGGGTTTCTCGCGCCATCGTCCGGGAGTGTGAACGTCCTCGGAGAATCGGCCTGGAAGAACCCGGCGATGTACGCACGGGTGGGGCTGGTGCCGGAACGCGAATCGGTTTATCCGTTCCTCACCGGTTACGAATTCGTGCTCCTCAGCGCGAAGCTGCACAACCTGCCAAACCCCGAGGCGGCAGCCGCCCGCGCAATCAAAGAAGTGGACCTTGAGTTCGCCCAGGGACGGGCCACCGGCGGCTATTCCAAAGGCATGAAGCAGCGCGCCAAGGTAGCTGCAGCGATCGTCCACCAGCCCCCGGTACTGTTGCTCGATGAGCCGTTCAACGGCGCCGACCCTCGCCAGCGGCTGCATATGATGGCAATGCTCCGGGAGATGGCAGCCAACGGGACCACGATCGTCTTCTCATCGCACATCCTCGAAGAGGTCGAGCGCCTCGCTGAGAACGTCCTCGTCGTGGTCTCCGGCCGGTTGGCCGCATCCGGCGATTTCCGCGACATCCGTCGCTTGATGACCGACCGTCCGCACACCTTCACGGTGCGCTCGACCGACGATCGCCGCCTCGCCGCCGCACTGGTCGCAGACCCGGCGATCTTCGGTGTCGAACTCCGCGACGAACGCCTTACCGTTCGCACGTCCGACTTTGCGCAGTTCACGCTCGCCATCCCGCGAATCGCCCGTACCTCAGGCGTCACGCTGCACGAACTGCTGCCCACCGATGAGTCGCTCGAGAGCGTCTTTTCCTACCTGGTGAAGCGATGAACCTGGCGATCATCCAGCTCACCGCGCGCCAGATGCTGGGACAGAAGCGGAGCCTCTTGCTTTTCGCCACCGCGCTCATCCCGGTGTTGATTGCCATCGTGTACCGCTTCAGCGACGCCGCCAGCAACACGATGTTCGTGCCGGAGACCAGCGAGCTGATCAGCGCGCAGCCGCGGTGGGTCTCGCGGGCGCTGCTCAGCCAACTGATCGTGGGGACACTGCTGCCGCTCGCCGCGCTTATCTTCGGCACGGCGGCGATCGGTTCGGAGATCGAAGATGGCACTGCCGTTTACCTCCTTTCGAAGCCGATTCCGCGCTGGCAGATTGTCGCCTCGAAGATGCTCGTTGCGTGGGCGGCAACAAGCGCGCTCGTTCTTGCCGCGACCGTCATCTCCGTTTTGATCGCCCTCGAACACCCCCTCGACTACAGAATTCTGATTGGATTCATGCTCGCCGGGACGGCCGGCGCCCTCGTCTACACCGCGTTGTTTGTCCTCCTCAGCATCATCACCAGCCGCGCGCTGATCGTTGGGCTGCTCTACGTCTTCATCTGGGAGGCGGTGCTCACGCGGCTGTTCACCGGACTGCGGTACGTGAGCATCCGGGAATACGCCCTGGGCGTTGCCGACAGAGTGATGACGGCGCCAGCGGGCGTCTTCAGCGCAGACCTCGACGGCAACTGGGCGATCATTCTCGTGTTCGCCACGTCAGCGCTGCTTTCTTTCTACGCTGCTCGCCGCCTGGCGGCGTGGGAGATAGGCGAAAGCACCTAGAAGCAGCCCTATGTTGGACGCGAATTCTCAGCAGCCTTCGCGTGCAACCGAAACACGTCCCCGGGCTGCATACCCATGCACCACATTGCGATCATGCCCAGACCAACGTTGAATGCGGTGCTGAAAAGATGGCTGCCAACGGCGTACGCCAGCGCATCGTGCGCCGGGATGTCGTAAAGCGAGAACGCGCTGAGCAACGCCAGTTCGTACGTCCCGACGTTTCCGAAGGTGATTGGAAACACTGTGATGATTGCCACCACCACCGTCACAGAGACGTAAGCCGCCAGCGGAAGGTGCAGGTGGAACGCTCGCCCGAACGCCCAGAAGATGAGGATATCGACCAGCCAGCCGAACAGATTGAGGCCCACTTCAATGGCCAACAGCTTGGGCCGCCGCAACACCTCCAGGCCCTCGCGGAAACGCGGCCAGTGGCGATCGATCCCATCCCGCACGCGACGAGGCAGCCGGCCCAGCAGTCTCCAGCGCGGCGCGGCATTAGGGATGCGGTGGCTGGCGAAGACGGCCCCCGCGAAAGCCGCCAGCGTCCCGCCGGCCCCCAGCCAGAGGACCTTCGGCGACGCAAACCCGGCGGCAGGCAGCGTGAAACTGATGACGATGAAGAGCACCATGACCAGCGCGTTGACCACGGCCTCGGCGCCGCGTCCGGCGATCAGGCCCGCGCGGGGAAGCTTGTAGCGATTCGCCACGACCTGGATCTTCACGACATCGCCCGCGGCCGCCGGGACAACGGCGTTCACCAGCGTGCCGATCAGTGTCGCGCCGAAGAGCCCGAAGAACGGCGCGCGCCCCACTTTCGTCAGGGTGATCTGCCACTCCCACGCGTGGACCAGCCGAGAGCCTGTGTAGACAGCCAGGGCGAAGATCAGCCAGGTGTACTGAGCCCTGGCGAACGCCCGGCCAAGTTCTCGGATGTCGATGCGCCACGCCGCAAGGCCGAGCAATACGGCGACGACCAGGAGCTGGATCAACCAGCGATTCGTGAAGACTCGACGCAGGCGCCCGGACGGCTTGCGTTCGGCGAGCTGGCCAGGGGAAGGTGCTGACGCCGGGGTGCCGGGATCGGTTGTCAATCGCTGCCTCTGGAGCCGGATCTTACGCTGTCGATGCGTGATTCTCCGGGCCTTGTTGCGGCGTGCGTCCACTTACCCCGTTTCAAAGGGGGGTCTTCGGGCGAAGACGTCTGGCTCGCGGATGAACGCGTACGCCGCGACCGACGCAATGATCAGGATCACGCCGATCGTCACGTAGACCGCGCCAATGCCGAGCAGGCCCGAGACGAACCCGCCGCCGAGGGGCCCGATCAGCAGCGCCAGCGATTGCATGCTGGCGGCCAGCCCGAAGGCGCTGCCCTGCATCCCATCTGGGGCACTGGCAGCAATGAGCGCGTTCGTCCCGGGCACCATCGCTCCCTGGAAAAGCCCCACCGCGCCCAGCAACAGGCAGAACATGCCGAAACTCCCGGCCAGCGCCACCGGAAGGTAGAGAGCGCCAGTGAGGACCGCCGCCCCAGCGACGCAGTTCCGGTAGCCGATACGCTGCCCCAGTGGCGCCAC
>JBDTVB010000272.1:0-3913 GCA_040007415.1 Anaerolineaceae bacterium | reverse complement strand
GTTGTTGACCTGAGAGCCGAAGAAGAGCGATGCCATGAGAACCTCCGAGCGGGAAGTGCCCTGGGCCGTTTCCGGCACAGGAGCATCGAGTCTAGCAGCGCCGGGGCCGGCCTGCCCGAACTGAGATCCACCAATACTTTGAAGAGGGGCTCCGGGTCTGGCGCCCTCCCGAATTCATCCAGCCACTATGGCGCTCTGTAGCGCCTCAGGCGTTCGGTGAGATCGCCGTGGCGGCTGGCACCTGCAGAAACGGGGATGATGAAGCCCTCGTTCCACTTCCAGCTAAGCCGCGCCCCGGGCGAACCAAAATACCTCGACCGCCGCGTTCCCGAGCGTGATCAGCTCGGCAGACCGCTCCACGTCTCGGACCCACTCCCTTGGCACTGCTTCCACAAGCTCGCTTAGCTCGGCGGAGTAGAATCCCGCAGCAACAGGGCTCTTTGGGTAACGGAGCGGCCGAGAGCGGCGAGCCGCCGCTTCTCCGTGGTACTCAGGGCGCTCGTTACCTCCACCTGGCAGTCGTGCCAGGCCACGTCCGCTCGCTCCACTAATTGAAGCCCGGCAGGCGTGAGCACAATCGATACAAGCCTCCGGTCCAATGTTGAGCGGGTGCGTTCCACCAGTCCGTTGCCTTCAAGGGTGTCGACGGTACCAACGATCGACGGGCGGCTGACGATCATGAACGCCGCCAGGTCCCGCAGCTCCAGGGGGCCCTTTATCCAGAGCTCGCAGAGGAGGCGGTAGCCCGCGTGCGTCAATCCAAGCGGCCGAAGGGCACGCTCCTCCATCACCGCAACCATCACCGATGCAGCTCGGATCGTCTCGAAGACTGCACGATGGGCGTCAATGTCCACTCCGCGGTTGGCAAAAAATGTGCTGAGCTGGTCCTCTTCAGCTTGCTGCAATCGATGCCCCGTCCTCTCCGTGCCGAATGCGGATTCGCCCGGCAACCAAACAGGCGTTCATGAGCCGAATAGCGCATCGAGCGCGCCGGCCTTCGTGTTGTCGGCGCACCAGATAGTGAGGATGTCCCCGACCTGGAGCATCGTGTCTCCATCTGGGGCGATGCTCGTCGCGTCGCGTTCAAGTGTAACGATCCGGACGCCGGCGGGCAGCGCCGAGTCCCGCACTCGCTTGCCGATAATCGGGGAATCCTCCCGCAACGGGAGTTCGAACATGCCGGTATGGCGGCCGGGATCGGTCGCTCGCCGCAAGCCGGCCCGGGCTGCTTCGCGATATGAGCGGACCAGCGTGCCGGCGTCGATGGCGCCGAGAGGCGTCTGGCTCCCAGCCTCGACAACGGGAAGCCATCGGCGCTCTGTGCTCGCTAGCAGGTCGAGCGCCTCGTCAAGCGCCATCGCCGAGCCCACGACGGTGGGGAAGGGCACTGCTAGGGCGGCTACATCCATTGCAGGATCGTCTGCGGCTACCCGTTCGGCGCTCCCCCTTGGGAGTTCCCCAACCAGATGTTCGTTGGCGTCAACGACGATGGCGGGCCCGTGCTTCGCGGCCGCCAGCACGGCCGAGACGGGCGTTCCGCTGAGCCAGCGCGTAATCGGGGCCGCCGCCCGGCTGGCAGGAAGGGCGGAAAGCAGCGGGAACGCGAAGCGGTGGCGATGAGCTGGAGAATCCGCACGAGTGTCGACCTGGCTCTTGTAGATGGTGGTGTCGCCCACGACGAGGGTCGCCACTGCGACGGCGACCATCGCCGGCGCCAGCAGCGAGAGGTTGCCGGTCATCTCTCCGACCATCAGCAGCATCGCAAGTGGTGCGTGGGCTATGCTCCCGAAGGCCGCAATCATGCAGATGATGACCACCGGGCCCGGTTCAGCCGGGAATCCGGGCATGCCGTGGAACAGCCTCCAGGCTGCAGCACCCACGGCGGCGCCGATGACCATCCCCGGCCCGAAGATACCGCCCGAACCACCGGATCCGATGCTCAACGAAGTTGTCAGGATCCGGAGGAAGGGAAGGGCGATAAGCAAAGCGAGCGAAAACCGTCGCACCCCTTCGGGCGTGAGCATCTGCTGCACCGTTCCATAGCCGACGTGAATGGATTCCGGTGCAGCGATTCCGATGCACCCCACGAGTACACCACCGATGGCGGGCTTCAAAATCCGCGGCACCGGTACGCGGCGGAAGACGCTGGTGATGCCGTAGAAGCCCCTCGCATAAAGAAGGCCGACGAGTCCGCAGAGGACGCCGAGTGCGGCGTAGTAGATCAGTTCGCTGGGGTGGGAAAACGAGAACCCCGTCCCCCCTCCAAATATCGGCTGCCATCCGGCCCAACTGCCGTAGACCGAGTAGCCGACGATCGCCGAGATGAGTGCCAGCAGGATCACATCGGCCTCAAGGTCATGCTTGTAGAGGACCTCGGCCGCCATCATCGCGCCGCCGAGTGGTGCTCGGAAGATTGAGCCGATACCGGCTCCCACGCCCGCGGCAAGGGCCTTTCTGCGTTCCACGGCGCCGAGCTTGAAACGGTCGGCGATGTACGAACCGAAACCGGCGCCGATTTGGGCAGTGGGGCCCTCGCGGCCGGCGGCGCCACCTGAGCCAATGGTGATCGCGGAGGCGAGGAGCTTTACGGGTACCACGCGCAGCCGCATACGCCCGCCCTTGCGGTGGAACGAATCGATGGCGGCGTCCGTCCCATGGCCCTCCGCTTCCGGGGCGAGGAGAAAGACGAGAAGCCCGGAAGCTAGCCCTCCCAGTCCCAGCACAAGCGGGAGCGCCCATGGCCGGGCCGGACCGCTTGCCAACGCCCGGCCACCTTCGCCCAGCGGTTGCGCGGGATAGTATCCGGCAAGCCCTTCGAGTAAGTGCTTCGTGGCGAACTCGATCGACCAGGAGAAAATGATCGCCCCGCCGCCGGCAACGAGGCCGATGAGCAGTCCGAGCCAGAGAGAACGGAACATCTCCTCGCGATTTAGCAGCCCAATTCTCTGCCGTGAGTTCACACGCAACGACCAGGCTCGATGGGTCTTCCCAACCATTGCATCACACACCAATCATAAGGTACTTAATGAGTTTCGGACGAAGCCGCCTTATGCGCCCCCGCTCTCGTCTAGGCTCCAGCTGAAGCTGGCCGCCGGTTGTGCCGGAGACGGGCGAAGGCCACTCCGTTTGTAGGACAAACGACCTAGCAGTTTAGAAGGCCAGCGCTTCGTCTCAAGGCCGCCTCGAACGTGCCAAACGGACGCCACGGGGATGACAATGGCCTTCGCAGAGCTATCGCCGGCCCGCCGCCGCCGGGTAGGCGCAGAGATGGACGACGCCGCCATCCACGGACAGCGCCGCGCCGGACACGGCAGCATCACTCAGCCGCAGGTCGTCGCCCAGGCCAACAGCCTTGAACGAAACGCTCGGAGCAGCGGCTATCGCCTTCAGGAACGCCTCCACAGCATCTGCGGTGGCTCTACCATCAGAATCGGGCGACTCCAGCGCATCGAGGGCGTAGCTCCGTACGAGGGACTCGGCCAGCGCCTCGAAGGTGGTGTCTGTATCGAACAGGTCCAGGCCAACGACCTCGCCGCCGATTGCGAACACCGCGCCGACCTGGTGCTCCTTGGCTGGCAACCCCTTCGCGTACTCGTCCACGCTCCCTTCGAACTGCTGATAGATGTCCGACATCGCACCCGTCTCAGACGCCACACTCATGCGCTGCCGCTTGGCGTCGATGTTCTTCCAGACCTCGGACTGCGCCGAGTGCCGCATCCCCACGCGGTTGAGGGATTCGGACACCTGCTCCATCCGCTCGGCACGGCCGGCGGCGTACTGGGCACGGCCTGCTCGCTTGAACTCCGCCGACGAGTGCTGCCAGCGGCCAGCCTCCACGCAAGAAACCGGCACGAGTAGCTCTGTGTCGGCGGGGACGAGGATCGTGAGGTTGAACACCCGGTTCTGTTTCGCC
>JBDTVB010000271.1:0-3917 GCA_040007415.1 Anaerolineaceae bacterium | reverse complement strand
AGTGGCGGTTCTCCTGCAGCAGGCCGCCGAACGCGTTCTTCATCGCGCCGGTCGTGGTCGTGAAGACGTGCGTCTTGAGCGTGGGCAGGTGGACGATATTGGTCCCGAAAAACATCTCCGGCACTTCGATCCCATCGGGGAACACCTTGTCCAGCACCAGCATCTTGCCCTTCGGAGCGTACGGGACCCACTTCGCGCCGGGATCCTGGAGGTGGACGCTCTTCATGCCGTGCTTCGCGAACACCTTGTCATGCTTGTTCCCGCGCTCGCCGTCGTGCGAATCGACAACCACGGTGCCGTTCTGAACGGGAGTGATACGGTCGTACCCCGCGTCCTTCAGCGTCTGTGTGACGCCGTCCAGTTGCCACGCGCTCGTGCTGCAACCGGGATAGTAGTGCTGCCAGCTGATGTTCACCTTCAACAGGGTCTCGCTGGTCTGGGGCAAGTGATCGCGGAAATGCGCGAGTTCCATCACACGGCGAAAGTCGTCGAGTACGGTTGGGGCGCTCGTGTAGAGCACCGAGACGAGCGGTTCGTGAGTCGACGCGCGGTGGGTGCCTGCGCCAGAGGATGCTTCAAGCGTCATGCTCCCAGTCTATCGCAGCATCGCAATGGGCGGCACGGAGGGGCCTGCCCGAACTGGTAGACTCCAGCCGATTTCGCGCTGCTGCGTCGTATTAGTGGGTGAGAGTTGATGCCAGACGGTTCCGATGCAGGTCTTTCGTTAGAACAGTTCCCTTACGCGTCGCAGCGCATGCCAGTCGTTGCCGCGCGGGGTGTCGTCGCCACGAGCGAGCCGCTCGCCGCCCAGGCAGGACTGTGGATGCTGCGCCAGGGCGGCAATGCGGTCGACGCGGCGATCGCGACAGCCATTGCGCTGACCGTGGTCGAGCCCGTGGCGAATGGGCTGGGGTCGGATGCATTCGCCATGGTCTGGGACGGGACGAAGCTGCACGGCCTGAATGCCTCCGGGCGCGCACCGGCCACCCATACGCCCGAACTGTTCGCCAACCGGGGTTTGCACGAGGTGCCGCAGCACGGCTGGCTGCCTGTAACCGTGCCCGGCGCGCCCGCCGCCTGGCGAGATCTGCACCAGCGATTCGGGCGGCTGCCGTTCGCCAGCCTCTTCGAACCGGCAATCGCCTACGCGCGCGACGGCTACCCGGTGGGTCCCGTAACCGCGCACGGTTGGCAACTAAGCGAACGCGGGTACCGCCGCCTGAACGTTGGCGCTGAGTTTGCTGGCTGGTTCGAAACCTTCGCCCAGGGCGGGCGCGCGCCTCAAGCGGCCGAGCTGTTCCGCTCCCCCGGACACGCCTGGACGCTCGAACGCCTGGCCTCCTCGAATTGCGACGATTTCTACTCGGGCGACGTTGCCGAACGCATCGCCCGCTTCGCCTCCGAGACCGGCGGCTACATCACCGAAGCAGACCTGGCCGCGCATGCAAACACCTGGGTGGACCCGATTAGCGTCAGTTATCGCGGCCACGAGGTGTGGGAGATGCCCCCGAACGGCCAGGGTATCGCCGCCTTGATGGCGCTCAAGATCCTCGAGGGCTTTGACCTCGCCCGCTGGCCGCGCGAATCGCCCGAAAGCTACCACCACCAGGTCGAGGCGATGAAGCTTGCCTTCGCCGACGCTCACCGCTACGTCGCTGACCCTGAGCAGGCGGAGATCCCGGTGACGGGGATGCTTGATGAGGGGTACGCCGCCGAACGCCGGTCCCTGATCACAACCCGCGCCGCCAATCCTGGCCCAGGCTCTCCACCGAAGGGAGGGACAGTCTACCTCTGCACCGCGGATGGCGAAGGGATGATGGTCTCGATGATCCAGTCCAACTACCTGGCGTTCGGCAGCGGGATCTGCGTACCGGGCACCGGGATCGCGCTGCAGAACCGGGGACATGGGTTTAGCGTGGACCCAACCCACCCAAACTGCGTGGCGCCCGGCAAGCGGCCGTACCACACAATTATCCCCGCGTTCCTCACGCGCGGCGGCGTCCCCATCGGGCCGTTCGGCGTCATGGGCGGCGATATGCAACCCCAGGGCCACGTGCAGATGGTCGTGAACCAGGTGGACTACGGCATGAACCCGCAGGCGGCGCTGGATGCACCCCGCTGGCGCTGGCTGGCCGGCCGCCAGCTTTCGCTCGAACAGTCCGTCCCGCCGCACGTGGTGAACGGCCTCTCGGCGCGAGGCCACCTCGTGGCGCTCGCCGAACGGGGCGTGACCTTCGGCAAGGGCCAGATTATCCGCAGGCTGGAAAGCGGCGTCTACGTCGCGGGCAGCGAGCCTCGCTGTGACGGTTGCGCGGTCGGCTTCTAAGCGAGGTGCGGTCTGACGGGTCGCGACGACCGTTCCATGCGGCCCGGCGCAGGGTTGTGTAGGATTCGCGGACAGAACAGGCAACACGGACAGGGAAGCGGAGAGACGATGGCGGACGGGACCGACTTTGGCCGGGTGTTGCGGGAATTCCGTGCGCGAGCAGGCCAAACGCAACAGCAGTTAGCGGAACACTCTGGTCTCTCGGTCAGCGCGATCCAATCCTACGAGATCGGTCGCCGACAGCCGGATTCCGCGGCGGTGGAACGCCTCAAGAAACCTCTCGGACTGGAGAACGGCGACTACGCCCGTCTCCGCGGGAGCGCGGGACTTTCCGCCCCACAGACCGGCCTCACGGCGGCATGGCTCAAGGCTCGCGGAGCGCCGAACACGGTCTGGGAAGAAGTCCAGGGCTGTGACTGGATCTCCATGGTGATGAACGAACGGAAGGAGATCGTCGCCTGGAACCGCCTCGCCAACCGCGTCGGCGAACTGGACCTGGCAACCCTTTCGCAGTTCCAACGCAGCATCCTCCGGATGGCCGCCACGGAGCACTTCGACCGCCACCTCCTGAACTGGGAGGAACTGATAGGGCGGCTGATCAGCATGATCAAGGGCGAAGGCAGCGATATCTCCGCCGGCCCGCCCGCCCAGTACATCCAATCGGTGATCGAAAGCGTCGCCGCCGAAGACCCGCGATTCCTCACGAGGATCTTCGACCTCTACGCCACAGTGCCGATCTGGCCAGACGCGGCGCGGAATGTGCACCCGATCAGGTGGCGACTCGACGACGGCACCGAACTGGCCTTCCATGGAGCGTTTGGTGACTGGAGCAACTACGACGGCCTCTGGTCGTTCGATTGGCACGCCGCGGATGCAACGACGGCACGCTGGGTACAGGAGGCATTGGCTGAAGATGCGGTTGATGTCACGCCGCCGGATCTCAGGCCATTCAAGGACGAGGTCGGGCGAGCGCGGGCAGACGCCCGTATGTCGCGCGCCGAGCTGGCCCGGCGTTCGGGCCTTGCGGTCGCCACCATCTCAGCCTACGAACACGGCCGCCGCACGCCTTCCCGTCCCGCGCTGCTGGCGTTGTGTCGTGCCCTGACCCTGGACGGCTATGCAACGAATCGCTTCATGAGGGAGGCCGGATTCGACGAGGAGCCCAGCGACTTCGCCCGCTGGATGTCTGGCGAGGAGCCCATCGCTGCGTACAAAGGCATGATTCCGATCCACGCCGCCAGCACCGCCGCGATCTTCGACGAGGCGGACTCCCTCGAATGGCCCTGCGTGGTCCTGGACGCCGCCTGCCACGTCGTTCACGCAAACCCCCACGCCAGCCGCCTGGTTGACCTCACGCGCTGGGAACAAATCCCCGGACGTCCCGGAACGCATCTGATGCAGCTCATGGTCAGCCGGCAGTTCCGCGAGCAGGTGATGAACTGGGAGACGGTCGCCGGGGTCATCCTTCCCGGACGCCTCGAATCCCAGGTCCTCGGCAACCCCGGCCTCCAATCGGCGTCCGGGGTGCGTACGGTCGCGGAGCATCTGCGCAAGACGGACGCCGACGGGCTGGGTCGTCTCCTCGATGTCT
>JBDTVB010000270.1:0-3926 GCA_040007415.1 Anaerolineaceae bacterium | reverse complement strand
ACACCACCTACAACATCGGCATCAAGCAGCCGATCCAGGCGATCATCGACAAGGCGAACGAGGTCGGCGCGGACGCGATCGGCCTCTCCGGCCTGCTCGTGAAGAGCACGGTAATCATGCGCGAAGACCTGGAGGAGCTGAACAACCAGGAGCTCTTCCACTTCCCCGTGCTCCTGGGGGGGGCCGCACTCACTCGCCGCTACGTGGAAGAGGACCTGCGCGATATCTACAAGGGCAGCGTCTACTACGCCCAGGACGCCTTCGAGGGGCTAGCCACGCTGGATCGCATCATGCCTGCTATCAGGGCCGGCGAACCGCTCCCGGCGCTTACGCGTGGTGGCGTGGAAGTGCCGGCCCGCGGCCATGGGGACAGCGGTTACGACGAGGTGCGCATCGCCACCCCTCCAATCGGTGGTGATGGCAGCACGCCGAACGACCAGGAGTACGCGGAATCCGGAGTGCGGCGTGACGCGCCTGTCCCGAAGCCGCCCTTCTGGGGCAGCCGGGTGGTGCGCGGAATCCCCCTGCGCGACATCTACCCGTGGATCAACGAGACGGCCCTCTTCCGCGGCCAGTGGCAGTACCAGAAGGGCGAACGCAGCGACCCGGAGTATGCGGCCTTCGTCGAAAATGAAGTGCGCCCTGTGTTCCGCCGGATGCAGGAGCGCGCCATCGCCGAGCACCTGCTCGAACCCGCCGCGGTCTACGGCTACTTCCCCTGCCAGGCGGACAAGAACGATCTGCTCGTCTGGCCGAACTTCGCAGACGGCAAGCCTGTGGGCGAACCGATCCGCTTCGAGTTCCCGCGCCAGCCTCACGACCGCCGCCTCTGCGTGGCTGACTTCTTCCGCCCGGTCGAGAGCGGCGAGTACGACACGGTGGCCTTCACGCTGGTCACCATGGGCCAGCGCGCCAGCGAATTCGCGAAGGAGCTTTTTGAGGCGAACGATTACCGCGACTACCTGCACTTCCACGGATTCGCGGTGGAGAGCGCGGAAGCGTTCGCGGAGTACTTCCACAAGCGCGTGCGCGAGGAACTGGGCATCGCCGGTGGGGATGCGAAGGACGTGAAGAAGATCTTCCAGCAGCAGTACCAGGGCAGCCGTTACAGCTTCGGCTATCCCGCCTGCCCGGATCTTGAGCAGCAGGTCGGCATCGCTGCCCTGCTGGACCCGGCGCGCGTTGGCCTCGAACTCAGCGAAACGTTCCAGTGGCACCCGGAACAGTCCACCAGTGCGATCATCGCCCACCACCCGGAGGCGAAGTACTTCGTCATCCGCTAGTCCTGTAGCCGGGCCGGGTCAGCACCTTTCGATGATGGCGGCGATCCCTTGGCCACCGCCGATGCACATCGTTTCAAGCGCGAACTGGGCGTTCCGGCGCTCCATTTCGTGCAGCATCGTGGCCATGATGCGCCCGCCGGTAGCACCGACGGGATGGCCGATCGAGATCCCCGAACCGTTGACGTTGAGCCGATCGAAGTCGCGTTCTCCGAAGCCCCATTCGCGCGTGCAGGCCAGCACCTGGGCGGCGAATGCTTCGTTCAGCTCGATCAGGTCGATGTCAGAAAGCGCCAACCCGGCGCGCTCCAGCGCTTTCTTCGTCGCGGGCACGGGCCCAATACCCATGAAGGCAGGGTGGACGCCGGCCACTGCCCAGGAACGGAGTTTGCCCATCGGCCGCAGCCCGAGTTCCGCTGCCTTTTCGGGCGAGGTCACGATGCAGCAGGCGGCGGCGTCGTTTTCGCCGCTACTGTTCCCGGCCGTGACGGTCGACTCAGGGTCTTGCTGGCTGCGAACGGCGCGGAGGGAGGCGAGCTTTTCGAGCGTGGAGTCGGCGCGGGGATGCTCGTCTCGCGTGAACCAGGTGCCTTCACCGCGGGCGGCGGGAACGTGGACGGGGACGACCTCCGCCTCAAACTTGCCCTGGTCCCACGCGGCAACCGCGCGCTGGTGTGACCGGAGGGAGTATTCGTCCTGCTCTTCGCGTGAGATCTCATACTGTCGCCGCAGGTTCTCGGCGGTTTCCAGCATCCCGCCCTCGACCGGGTAGCGAAATGTGCCCGCCGTGATGCGGCCGCGATCGAGCCGGTCCATCATCTTCACTTCGCCGCGGTTCGGCCCCCAGCGAAGGGCGGCCGTGTAGTGCTCGGCGTTGCTCATGCTTTCGACGCCGCCGGCGAGCACGACATCGGCCACACCGGTCTGGACCTCCATGGCGGCGAAGCAGATGGCCTGCAACCCCGAGCCGCAGCGACGGTCCAGCTGGATTCCGGGCGTCTCGATGGGGAGGTCTGCGTGCAACACGGCCAGGCGGCCGATTGCAGGTGTTTCGCCGTTGGGGTAGCAGTGCCCGAAGATGCTGTCATCAATGAGACGCGGGTCCAGTCCCGTCCGCTCCAGCACTGCCGTTACCACGGCAGCCGCCAGGGTTTCGGCGTCGACGGAGCGGAGGGCTCCCCCCATTCGGCCAACGGGGGTCCGGACAGGGGAACAGATGACAGCTTCTCGCATTGGGGCTTCTCTTTCGTCCCGGATGGCCCGGGGATCTCGTGATTCGAATGAGCGTGCCGGCGCATTTCGCGACGGCCTGAGTGATGCTAGTCCTGGCGTCTGGGGTCGGCAATCTCCGGTGGTTCGCATGATCGGCAGAACGGCCGGATGCCGCTGCCGAACTGACCGAGGCTAGGAATCCACCTTTATCGCGGTGGGTGTGACATCGACCGGGGCATCTAGGTGAACGTTTGGCAGTAAGCGATCAAGCCACGTGGGCAGCCACCAGTTCGCGCTCCCGAACAGTTCCATGAGCGAAGGCACAAGGATGAGGCGGACGATGGTCGCATCGAGGAAAACGGCCGTAGCGAGCCCCAGCCCGAACTCTTTGATAACCCGGTCACCCCCGAGGGCAAAGCTTGAGAAGACGGCGATCATGATCAAGGCCGCTGACGTGATGACGCGGGCGGTCGATGCCAGCCCAACGCCAACCGCTCGCGATGTCTCCATCCCGCCGATGTACTCCTCGCGGATGCGGCTCACGAGGAAGACTTCATAGTCCATGGAAAGGCCGAAGAGGATGGCGAACATGATCATCGGGAGAAACGATTCGATTGGCCCCTTCTGGTGAATGCCGATGTACGACTCGAGCCAACCCCACTGGAAGATGGCGACCAGGACCCCGTAGGCCGCCCCGATGGAGAGGATATTCATCAGTGCTGCCTTGAGCGGGATGAGGATGGAACGGAAGACGCACATCAGGACGATGAAGCTGAGCCCGATTACCATCGCAAAGAAGATCGGGGTCCGGCTTGAGATACGGTCGGTGACGTCGATGGTGCCGGCGGTTGGGCCACTGACGTACGCTTTCACGTTTGTCGCGGCAAGAACCGCCGGGAAGACCTTGTCGCGAAGATGGTGGACGAGGCTGTTGGTGGCTGAATCCTGGGGCGAGCTCTGCGGGTAGGCAGTTAACGTGACAGTGTCTCCCGCTGCGTTCCTCACCGGGTCCGCTACCCGGACGATGCCCGGAGTTTGGGCGAGCGCGGCCGTCAGCGCTGGGAGGATGTCGCCGCTGCCGGCGGACTGCAGGTCGACGACGATCGTGAACGGGCCGTTGAATCCCGGCCCGAAGCCCGCCGCGAGCAGATCGTAGGCGCGGCGCGTGTGCGAACTCGGCGGGTTCGTGCTCGCGTCGCCGAAAGACGTCTCCATACTGAAGAAGGGGATGCAGAGGATGCCGAGGAGGATTGCAGCGCCAGCGGCGAACCAGCCTGGCCGTAGCTGGATGGCGTTGCTCAAGCGGAACCAGACTGAGGCTTCGTGGTCGCCCTCTTGTGTGCGGAACAGCGGGATGCTGAGTGAATCAACCCGCCGCCCGACGATCGAGAGCATCGCGGGGAGGAGTGTCAGCGCCGCGATCACCGACAGGCC
>JBDTVB010000269.1:0-3937 GCA_040007415.1 Anaerolineaceae bacterium | reverse complement strand
CGAGCGGAGGCCGAAGACTCACAAGTTTCCCTCGTGGCCGCGCTGGTGGGCTGTCAGGTCGCTACGACGGCTGCTCATGAGCGGTCTGGTGTTTCCAATGCTGCGAGTCGGGTACAGCGTCGAAATCCGCGGGCGCGAGCGCTTCCGCACTCTACCTGAACCGGTGCTGATTATCAGCAATCACAACATGCATCTTGACCAGGCGATGCTGTTGCGCAGCATCCCCCAGGGACTTCGACAGCGTGTCGCCATCGCCGCGGCTGCAAGCGATATCTTCGGGAATCGTTTGCGTGGCTTCGGCGCGAGCCTTCTTGGCAACGCGTTTCCGTTCGCGAAAGAAGGCAGTGGCGTGCGCGAGAGCCTTGAGTACGTAGGCAAAATGCTCGAACAAGGTTGGAACGTACTGATCTTCCCCGAAGGCAAGTTGACTGTGATCGGACCGATGGAACCGTTCAAGAGCGGGATCGGCGTGCTGGCAGCCGAGACCGGAGCACCAGTGCTACCGATGCGCATCGACGTCCTCCGGCCCGGTTTCTACGAAGGCAGATGGCTGCCCCACCCCCGCGCGCGCGTTCGAGTGTCCATTGGCGAGCCGGTGAAGATTCCTCTGGGGACGGCCTACGCGGCGGCGACCGCCATCCTCGAACAGGCTGTGCGCGACGCATGACCGGTCCGGACTGGCAAAGAAGCGAGTCGCTGCGTTTCGCTGACATCCTGACCACCGGGTCTGCCGCCGCCAACTACCTGGGCGGAGCGAACGTCGCCGCAGAGCATCTGCTGTACGGCATTGCAATCCTCAATCATGAAATGACTATCGAAGACCTCGGACGGGCCGTGTCCCCGCTTGTGCGGCGTACACCACCGGGTATGGGCGGCACAGTCGCGCCAGGAGTTCGTGAGCTCGCACAGCGCTGGTTCGAGATGCTCGGTGCTGATACGAATGCCACGATCACTTCGGCGCAACTGGCCGAACTGGTTGAGGAGCTGCGACAACTGCGTTCAACGGATGAGGAGTCAGGGGTGGAGCCCGATTGAGACTAACGTCCCCTGCCCACATAGTCGCTCTTGATGGACTTCGTACTGAGCGCAACCGGCGCCGCGGCCGGATTCGGTTTCGGCTGGTTCGCCGCCGCCTATCAGCATCTGCTGTATCGAGAGCCAGCATTTCGCGAGGAACATATGGCTGGGCGGCGGCTTCTCGTTGTGCGGCTGCTGCTGGCGAGTGCCTGCGGCCTCTCCGCGGGGCTTGCGTTGCGGCCCGGCCACTACGACCTCGGGCCCGCTCTGCTTACCGTCGGATTCTCGCACTCGCTGCTCGTCCTCGCCAGTACTGACTTCGAACGGAAACGGCTCCCGAACAATCTGATGTACCCCACGGTCGGCTTGGCGCTGGTATTCGCGTGGGCGTGGCCCGATAGAGACGTCGAGCACATTCTTGTTGGGGGTGGGATCGCTGCGGGTATCGCGGTCGCCCTGTTCGCCTTCGGCGGCCTCACGGGGGCTCTGCTCGGTGTGCGGGCAACGGCATTCGGCCTTGGCGACGTGAAGCTGATCGTGCTCCTTGGCCTGTTGTGCGGCTGGCCCGCTTTCTTCCCGGCACTGCTCTATGGCGTTCTAGCCGCTGGAGCGGTCAGTGTGGTGCTCCTTCTGCGTGGCCAGTCGAAATCGGTTTTCAGCTACGGGCCGTACCTCATTCTCGGTGGGCTGGTGGTGCTTCTCTGGCCTTCGCCGTTCGTGTGAAACGTGAAGAAGCCCTCGCTATCGAGCGAGGGCTCCGAGCGTTTGCGCCAGCTGTCGAACTAGAACACGTGCTTCATCTGGATCACCGCCGGACCACCGATAACCATCATGATCGACGGGAAGATGAAGAAGACCAGCGGGAAGACCATCTTGATCGGCGCCTTGAACGCTTGCTCTTCTGCGCGCTGCTTACGCTTCACGCGGATTACTTCGGTTTGGACGCGGATGACGCCCCCGATCGAGATGCCCATGCTCTCCGCCTGGATGATGGAGTTCACCAAAGAACGGAGTTCTTCGACGCCTGTTCGCTCTGTCATGTCGAGGAACGCGTCGCGTCGGGAGCGCCCCATGGTGATTTCGCGCATGGTCCGCGTGAGCTCTTCAGCGAACGGACCGTGCACTTTTTCGATGACGCGGTTGAACGCGGCGTCGATACCGAGGCCCGCTTCTACCGATGCGGTAATCAGGTCAAAGGCATCTGGCAGGGCTCGCCAGATCTCCTTCCGGCGTCGCTTGACGCGGCCCATGAGCCAGATGCGCGGACCGTAGATGGACATCGCGGTCGCTACCCCAAATATCATGAGTAGCTTCACGCCGGTCGTCCCGGTGCTCGCCATGTACAGCGTGGTTGCGAGGGGAAGCACTCCGACCATGATTCCAACAACGAGAATGAACTGCCCCGGTTTGAACTTCATGCCCGCCTGAGCGATGGCTCCTTCGAGCCGTTCGGAGATGGTGGAGGGCAGCATGTTCGTCACACGGCGTGCGACAGACCGAACTATTGGTTGTATGACACGTGCCACGAACGCCGCGTCCGGGTCCGGCAGGGCTTCGCGAACAGGTCGCGTGTAGCGAAGTCCGCCCAAACGGGCGTCCATCGCTCCGCCGGCGGGCTGATGAAGAAATCCGAAGACGACGAGCGTGACGGTCACGAACGTACTGAATGCGATAAGCAGTTCCATTGCGCTAAACCTCGATGTTCACAATCTTTGAGATGACGAAGAAGCCGATCAACTCCATCGTGAACCCGGCAGCGAGCATCATCCGGCCCAGCGGATCTTTGAAGAGGAGTGACGTGAACTCTGGGCTGATAACCATGAACGCCGCGAACAATCCCAGTGGAATGCCACCGATCACGTATCCGGTGAGCCGCTGCTGAGACGTCAGCGTCCGAATCTCGCCGCGAATCCGCTCACGTTCGCGCATCGTGTGCGCCACGTTGTCGAGAATCTCCGCGAGGTTCCCCCCGACGGCACGTTGGATCATGATTGCGGTGATCACGATATCGAAGTCCGGGCTGCCGATTCGATCGTTAAGCGCTTGAAGCGCGCCTTCGACGCTGGCCCCCATCGCCGTGTCCCGAAGCGTCCGCCGCAGCTCAATCGAGAGCGGCGCAGGAACTTGTTCGGCACTCGCCTCAAGTGCCTGGATCAAGCCGAACCCGGCCCGCAGACCGCTCGCGAGCATCTGCAGCATCTCGACCATCTGGGACTCGAGCTTGTGGCGACGGCTGGTCTTTCGTCGCTTCACCCACAGCCCAACGCCGAGGAAGCCGACCGGTAGGAGGACGATCGACAGTTGCGGTATCGGCGAGACGACGTAGCCCACCATCATGAGGACAGCCCCTACGACGATTCGCAGGGTCAGGTACTCGCGCGCCTTCAACGTCAGGCCAGCGCGTTCCAGGTCCATAACCCAGCGAGCGGCAACCGTGCTTGAGATCACGTTGATGCCGCCGAAGCTGACAGCGCCGCGTTGACGCAAGCTTGGGCCGGACGTGCCGACCGTCACGATGGCGGCGCTACTCCGGAGCTTCCCGAGCCGCGCCGTCGCTTCGACGGACAGGGTGCCGAAGCCCGTAAACCAGAGAACCATCGTGAAGGCGAACGCCCCACCACAGAGAGCAGCAAACAACATCATTGGACTACCACCCTTCCCCGGAACCGAAGAGATTGTTGGGGAGGTCGATCCCGGCCATCTGGAAGCGCGAGACAAAACTCGGCCGGATCCCCGTTGGGCGCATAGCTCCGTGCACCTTCCCGTCTTCGTCCACGCGGTCGAGCTTGAACAAGAAGATATCCTGGAGCGTGATCGTGTCACCTTCCATGCCACTGATCTCGGTGACGTGTGTCACTTTGCGTGAACCGTCCTGGAGGCGTTGAACCTGGATGAACACGTTGATGGCGGCGGCGGAAGA